>JACQPU010000209.1 GCA_016207365.1 Ignavibacteriales bacterium
AGATCCGCCGGGGCGGAACGAGTCACAGTTACGGGATTCACGTCGCCAAACTGGCCGGGTTGCCCCCCACCGTGATTCAAAGGGCCCAGGAGGTGCTGCATAATCTTGAGAATCAGGAGTTTGAACCGGACGGAGCTCCACGGATCGGAAAACGACGGAAATCGGATTTTCCGCCGGCCTTTTCAAGAAGCCGTATTTCCGTGATTTCCATGGTTTCGTCCACGGCCTTCATCATGTCGTACAGCGTCAAAACCGCCGCAGAAACAGCTGCGAGAGCCTCCATCTCCACACCGGTCCTGGCGATCGCCTTAACCTCAGTTTCCACCGTCACCGATGTCAGACCGACCTCAAACCTGCAGTCCACAAAGTCAATTGGCAGCGGGTGACAGTATGGTATGAGGAGACTTGTTTGCTTCGCCGCCTGGACCGCTGCGACTTTTGCCACCGGGAGTGGATCGGCTTTCGCCAATTTGTTTGCCCGAAGCAGATCGACTGCCTCTTTGCTTGCCTTCAGTACAGCCCGGGCACGTGCTCTTCGCAACGTCGTTTGTTTACCGGAGACATCACGCATCGTTGACTCCCAGCTGGCTTGCAACAGCTTTCAAGAGCTCGTCGATTTGATATGGTTTTCCGATGAATCCTGCAGCACCCTCGGAAAGGAGACGTTGAACGCCGTGATCCTGCGAGAAGCCGCTCGAAATGAGAATTTTCAGCGAAGGATCGAGTGAGCGTAATGCATGAAACGTCGCTGTACCGTCCATTTCAGGCATGATCATATCCAGAATCACGAGATGGATCCTTGCTTTTTCACGGCTGTACCGGTCCACCGCTTCCTTCCCGTTGCCGACCGCGACGGTGGCATATCCGTGTCCGGCGAGAACATCGATCAGAAGCTCGCGCAGCATAGGCTCATCCTCAACCACCATGAGCACTTCGCCGTTTCCGCGTGGGATATCCTCTCCCTCCTTTATTTCGGGAGTCAACTCGTCTGTTGCCGCGGGCAGAAAGATCCTGAACTCTGTACCCGCGTTCATCTCTGTCTGCACATCGATAAAGCCACCATGATTGCGTACGATGCCATACACCATGGAAAGGCCGAGGCCCGTACCTCGTCCCTTGGTCTTTGTCGTAAAGAACGGCTCAAAAATGCGTTCGCGAATCTCGGGTTTCATTCCGGCCCCGTTATCCCGTATCGTAAGACTTACATATTCCCCGGGGGCAGCGGAAAGGTGCACATCCACAAATCCGGACGTCGCCAGGAATCGTGATGTTGTCATCGTGATAACTCCTTCACCGCCCCGCCTGTGTTCCTCAATGGCATCCCGCGCATTGATGCACAGGTTCATAACAACCTGGCCCAGGAGATTCTGATCGCCATGAACCGGCGGAAGCGATTCGGCAAGCTCGGTCCGGATCACGATATTTTTCGGAAACGAACTGCCAAGAATATGGATGGTGTCACGGATCAGTTCGTTGACCGTCACGAGTTCGATCCGACCCTGCGATTTGTGGGAAAAGCTGAGAAGTTGTCTTGAGAGGGACGCTGCGCGTTGGGCAGATTTCTCGATCGCTTCGAGGTAGCGGGACGTCTGCTCATCAGCGTTGATACGCTTCTTGATGAGTGCTGTGTATCCAATAACCGCTCCGAGAATGTTATTAAAGTCATGGGCGACACCGCCGGCAAGCGTACCCAGGCTCTCCATCTTCTGCGCCTGCACGAGCTGCTGAGAAAGCTGTTCTTCGCGCTTGCGCTGTTCAAAGATGTCGAGTTCCGACGCCAGTCTCTGGACAACAACCGACATGATTTTCTTCTCATGATCGGAGAATTCGTGCGGCTTCGGATCCATAAGCGTCACCACGCCGATCACTTCTTCACGACCATCCATCATCGGCATGCCGGCGAACGACTCAATGCCCCATGCGCTGAGCAGAGGATCCGTCCGATGGTTTTTCGCGGCACCGTGGGAAACGAAACAGGATTGCTTGGTCGCCAGAACGCGCTCGCAGGGCGATCCTGCCAACGGATGCACGATGCCGCGCTCAAGGGCGCCCCCCTTGTAAAGCACCAGCGAGCGAATCTGGTCCCGATGGAGTTCACCGACAGAAACATAGCGCATCCCGAGCATTTCTGCCAGTGCCGTTGCAGCCCTGTCAAACAACTCGCGCCCGTGAAATGTCGTGGCAAGCGCGTAAATCTTGTCCAGCTCTTTTTCTTCCTGTTTCTTGACGGAGACATCGCGCAGAATCGATTGCAGAAGTCCATTTCCGAGGAGCGCGGCACTCACTTCACACGGGAACCGGCTCTCATCCTTCCGCTTCATGATCTGTTCGGTACTCGTCGCCCTGTCCTCTCCGATAAGCCGGGCATAGAACTTCCTGTGTCTCGCGAGGGCTTCCTCCCGCGGCAAATCGGACAGGGCAGCAACGGAGAGCTTGAGCAGCTCCTCTCTCCTGTACCCGAGCATTAAACAGGCCGCCTCGTTCACCTCCACCAGCCGGCCCTCGCCATCGCTCACCAGGATCGCGTCGCTGGCTTCCAGGACCAGCCTTCGGTATGTCTCTTCCGACCGCGCGAGTTCTTCCTGCGCTTCGGCTTGCGCGGTGATATCGCGGATTTGAACCTGAAGCAGCCGTTCCCCCTCGAGTTCGAACGGGATCATCTTGACTTCTGCTTCAAACGGAGTACCATCACGCCGGATATGCCGCATGGTGAATGTTTGTTGAGTTCCCGCCAGCCCCGCCTCCATGTGTGCAAGAAGAGCGGCCTTCGATTCCATTCCGTCTGCCTGGTGCGGGGGGGTAAACGCGTGGAGGGTTTGACCCACAAGATCCTCCCGCGCTGAACCGAACATTTCGAGCGTGCGGGGATTACATTCCACGATTACCTCGCCATTCAGCACCAGAATCGCGTCGATGGCGTGTTCGAAAAAGAGACGGTACTTCAGTTCGGAATAATGGAGTTTTGCCTCAAGAGCGCGGGCCTGGGTAATATCCTCCATCATGCCCAACATAGTGCGGGCCCACCCTGTCTCGTCTGCCACAACAAATCCGCGGTCATGCATCCATGCATACGATCCATCCTTGCGGCGGTAGCGGTACACCACGTCGTACGGCTTCATGGCAGCGATCGCCCGGTCAAGCTCATGAAGCGCCTTCTCGCGGTCATCCGGATGGATGAACTCCTCCCATTCCTTGATGTCCCCGCGCAGGTCCCCCGGGGCATAACCGAGGACAGATTCAATGCTTCCGCCCCAAAGAATCATTCCGGTGGGAATCGAATACTCATACACAATCTGCGCTGAAGACGCGATGATGAGCTCATACCGGCGTTTCCATTCGTCGATTTCCCTTTGTTGACGGTGTTCCTGGGTGCGATCAACCAGGGTTCCGATAACCGCTGGCTGGCCCTGATATACTGAGCGCAAGCCCAACACCTCTACTTCAATCAACTCACCATCCTTGCGTACGCCACGGAACGTATACCGAACGGACCTCACTCCCGTGAGGCGGAGACGCACATTGTCCATGACCGTTCCCCGGTCGTCCGGATGGACAAGATCCTCCACAGTGAGATTCTCAACAACTTCCCCGACCGAATATCCGAAGATCTCCCCGAGGCGCTGATTCACAAAAGCGAAGCGCCCGTTCTGAATGATATAGACACCCAGCAGCGATCCTTCCACCAGGCTGCGATACTTTTCCTCAGACTCATGTACGAGGCGCTCATTCTCCTTTTGCTTCGTCACATCATGAAGGATCCCTTGCATGGCAACAATCTGTCCCTCGTTGTCACGGACAACGGTAATGGCGCGCAGTACGGCCAACTCGCTCTTGGAAAATGTTTCAGAGTCGGTCCCGACGAGGATGGTGCCGAGGAAGTGGTTACCACTCACAAGCGGTGCGTTGTAGATACATCGTACATTCAGTTCCTTCTGGAGCCGCCGGGCGGCACGGGGAGAGAAGGTTGGCGCCAGAACTTCCGACAGATCATTTCCCATCCATGCCCTCCCTTTGAAGAGAGCCCGGATAACCCGACTGCGGTTCCGAGAGGATGAAAATTCAAATTCCTGAAGTTTTACACCGAGCGTCCTTGACACAATGGCATCGAGTGTCTTGAGCGGAGCCGCGCCAAGCGCTGTGAAGGTGTCCCGGCTTCCATGGTATTCCGAAAGGAAAACAGCACGGAATCCGAACTCAGAGACGAGCGCCTCTGCCAGATTCTGCATGACGGGACGGAGGTGTTGCTTGCGAACGATTGCCCGGGCTAATCGCTCGACGAGTCTGAGGGCCCGTTTCTGCGAGCTCTGTTCTTCAAGGGTTCTGTTTCGTGTCACGCATGTCAAATATAGGGAGAATTTGTTATATTTGAGCAACAGTTTCATCCAGAACGGAGCATTCGATGAATCACAAGAACAGCTTTGGAACGTTTTCCACTCTTCAGGCAGGTGGAAAACCCCATGCAATTTTTTCCCTCAGAAAACTCGAACATGAAACAGGCGCTTCCCTGAACAGGCTTCCATTCTCCCTTCGGATTCTCCTCGAAAACCTTCTCCGGAAGGAAGATGGCAGAATAGTGCGGCGCGAAGACATCATGGCGCTCGTTCACTGGAAGCCGGCGGAAGTACCGACCAAAGAGATCGCTTTCACCCCCGCAAGGGTCCTTCTGCAGGACTTTACGGGCGTTCCTTGCATTGTTGACCTGGCCGTGATGCGCGACGCCATGGTGCGGATGGGCGGTGATCCGAGAAAAATCAATCCCCTCCAGCCCGTCGATCTTGTTATTGACCATTCGATTCAAGTCGATGTCTTTGGCACGCCTCGGGCTTTTATGGCGAATGCGGAGATTGAATTCGGGCGAAACAAGGAGCGATATGCCTTCCTGCGATGGGGGCAGCGTGCATTCGAGAATTTTCGGGTGGTCCCCCCAAACACGGGGATCGTACACCAGGTGAACCTGGAATACCTCGCGCAGGTCGTGTTCACGCGTAACAACGCCGACAGCACGATCGCCTATCCGGACACGCTCGTCGGCACAGACTCGCATACTCCCATGATCAACGGCCTCGGCGTGCTCGGGTGGGGCGTTGGCGGAATTGAAGCCGAGGCCGCCATGCTCGGCCAGCCGATCTCGATGCTCATTCCACAGGTCGTCGGATTCAGACTTACAGGAAAGCTTCAACCCGGTGCCACCGCGACGGATCTTGTACTTGTGGTGACGCAGATGCTCCGGAAGAGGGGTGTTGTTGGGAAGTTCGTTGAGTTCTTCGGACCAGGCCTGGCGTCCCTGGGGCTTGCCGACAGGGCAACCATCGGGAACATGTCCCCCGAGTACGGGGCTACTGTGGGATATTTCCCTGTGGATGACGAAACTTTGAAATACTTGAGTTTTACCGGGCGCGGCAATATCGTCCCACTCGTCGAAGCATATTGCAAGGAGCAAGGACTGTTCCACACGCCGGAGACACCCGAGCCTGTGTTTTCGGATATCCTTGAGTTGGATCTGGCTTCGGTTGAGCCGAGTCTTGCAGGACCCAAACGGCCGCAGGATCGTGTGCCACTCGCAACCGCGAAGCGTTCATTCCGAACGAGCCTGATGGACATGGTCAAAGGGAAAACGACTGATGTCAAACCAAGTGCAATTGCGGAATGGATCGACGAAGGAGGAAACGCGGAAGACGCGGCCGTGAAGTCCTCGGCGCAAGCCCTTCCAGACACCGTTCTGCCGAAGGTCAAGGTGCGTAAGAATGGTTCCGAATTCACAATTGGCCACGGCTCCGTCGTCATTTCGGCCATCACAAGCTGTACGAACACATCCAATCCGTCGGTGATGGTGGCAGCAGGTCTTCTCGCGAAGAACGCTGTTGAACGCGGGCTTGCAACAAAGCCGTGGGTGAAAACCAGTCTTGCACCAGGATCAAAAGTGGTCACCGATTATCTCAACGAAGCCGGCCTGATGGAACCCCTCGAAAAGCTGGGGTTTCATCTTGTGGGGTATGGATGCACAACCTGCATCGGCAACTCTGGTCCGCTCCCCGAGCCCATCGCAAAAGCCGTTGAAGAACATGAGCTCGTGGCGGCAGCGGTGCTCTCGGGCAACAGAAATTTCGAGGGACGCATCAATCCGCACGTCCGCGCGAACTATCTGGCCTCCCCCCCACTCGTCGTGGCTTATGCACTTGCCGGAACCATGGACATCGACTTGCAAAAAGAGCCGATTGGAATCGGAAGCGACGGCAAGCCGGTGTTTCTGAAGGATCTCTGGCCTTCGCCGCAGGAAGTGAACGAAACGATGCGCAAAGCGGTACGATCCGAGATGTTCGAGCGCGAGTATGCCAACGTATTCGAGGGAGAGCCGCGATGGAAGGACCTTCCGGTACCGGGGGGAGACCGATTTAAGTGGGAGGCCGACTCCACCTACATCAAGCCAGCTCCGTTCTTTGACGACATGCCGCGAGTGCCAGCGCCGCTCAGAAATGTCCGCGGTGCGCGGGTGCTTGCGTTGCTCGGCGATTCTGTCACAACAGATCACATCTCTCCGGCGGGATCCATTTCGGCAAAGAGTCCTGCCGGAACATACCTGCAGGGACGGGGAGTGAAACCGGCGGATTTCAATTCATACGGATCGAGGCGGGGAAATCATGAGGTGATGATTCGAGGTACTTTTGCCAATATCCGTCTCCGCAATTTGCTTGCTCCGGGAACCGAGGGCGGATGGACCATTCACCCCTCGTCGCAGGAGCCGATCACGATCTTCGAGGCAGCAGAAAAATATGCTCATGAAGGAACGCCGCTTATTGTGATTGCGGGCAAGGAATACGGATCGGGATCATCGAGAGACTGGGCCGCCAAAGGCCCGCGTCTCCTGGGCGTTAAAGCCGTGATCGCTGAGAGTTTCGAGCGCATTCACAGAAGCAATCTGATCGGGCTGGGCGTGCTGCCCCTGCAATTCGAAGAAGGACAAACCGCAAAAACTCTCCGTTTGACAGGTTTCGAGATGTATGATATTGAAGGAATTGAGGGTGAACTGCAGGTGGGAAAGAAGATGACCGTACACGCGATTTCAACGGACGGAAAGAAAACGTCTTTTACTGTCCTCGCCCGCCTCGACACTCCAAACGAAGTCGATTACTACAAACACGACGGAATTCTGCAGTACGTGTTAAGGCAATTGCTGGAAAATAAGTGAGAAGTGGCCATTGAACGTTTTACGTCTCACATCTTACATTTCATATCTTACGTCTCTACTTTCTCTCTCGTCCTCATATACCGCCGGTATAAGTACAGCACAACTACCAACATCACAATCCCAATCACAATATAGACAGCGGTGAGCGGCGGACTCACGATCGCTTCCCATTCATCCACCTTCTCCTGGATCGTATCCACATGTTGCTGGGTCAAGCCCCCTGTTTTGACCATGGACGGGATCCAGTCAGGTACAATGTGCGGATGCCACAGGGAATCGGCAAAGGCCTCGTATCGAAAATACCGCTGCCCGTCCTTTTCGTCCCGCGCCTTCCGGATTTCTTCATCGAGGTATGCTGTAAGAATCGTGTAAAATTCCTGACCGTTGGAGAAGGGTCGAACCGGTATAGCCGCTTTAACAAACACGTTGTTCAGTGTTCTCCAGTACAAACCTCCGAGCTTGCTTTTCCATCGGCTTATCATGGTATCGATTGTGGCGAGCTCCGCCGCCCTCTTGGAGGCAGTCCCCGCATACACATCCGCCAGCTTCTTACCCAGTCCTCTCCATTTCGAGACAAACGCCGCATGCTCATCGCCCAATTTTACGATATCGTTGCCCGTGAGCTCAGTGGCATCGAGAAACTGAACGTTGTCCTTGATTGATTGCTGTATTCCGGAAAACACATTCCGCCGTTCAAGTCTCGCCGCCACACTGCGCTTTTCACGGTCGCTCATGACTGCAACGTCCTTGTCGTATTGAAGAAACAGGCTATCGACCAGAGCAAAGATCAGATCGTCCCGCTGACGTAATCCCTGGCGAAGCTTGATGATCACCGCGTTCAGAGAATCGAAGGCTTCTGAGCCTTTCAAAAGCCTCATCTCTCCAAGCATCCTGGCGTTCTCCCCGGCAAGGTTTTCAACTTGCTGACTCAATTTGCGAACCTGGGTCTCGAGTTCCGTAATACGCACGTACTGTGTTTCGATGATCGTGATCTTGTCTTTCGCATAGGCAAGCTGGCCCCGCAGCTTCACAAGCCTCCCTGCAAATCCGTCCGGATAGAGCGCCCGGTCAATCATCGCCCGGTATTCACGATACGCGCTGTCCAGTTCCACAATGCGCGACTCAACATCGACGATCTCAATCGTTGTCGTCGCTGCCTCAATCGCTGTAACGATTGCACCCGACTCGATCTCAAACGACCTTACAATCTCGAAATCCGATCGTACCTGCGACAGAAGCGTTCCGGGTAGGGCCACAAGAATCGCGGCAACGATAGCCAAGCTCGGAGTGCGATTCATTACCGGCCTCCTTCCTGGATACCGTCTTTCGAAAGGAGTCGCGGTTTTTCGCCCATGGAAAGAAGCTGAACATGGGGAGGACGGGCATTGAAAGCCGGTGATTGGAGCCCATCCTCAGTAATAAAGATCTTTTTCTCCAGGAGAAGCGCACCATCCCCCGTTCTGAATACATAGACATGCCTGAATCCGGGTGAAGTGATGAAGTAGTACCCTGCCTGATCGCGAATCACCCGGATCGATAGTCCTCCCACGTTGATCGAATCTTCCTTTTCCTCAAACACCATGGGCTTGATCGAAAAACTCAATTGATATCTGTTTTCCTGAACAATGCCTGCCGCGTCGGACTTCAGCACACTTTCCACAGGCCAGCTGAAATCCGCGGGTTTCAGGGCCAGCGGAGAACAAGCGCCAACCAGAAGAATAAGAGGGAGGATGGATGCAAGAATGGCAGATTTCATGAGAGACCCCGTCGTATGGCCTGGTATTCCGAGGAAGAAAAAACAACAGCCGAATATAGACAACAAACCCCTGCGACGCAAGGAAATCGTCACGCTTCCGATGGCTCCCGACCCTGCCTGGCCGCAAGAATTCTGCGCTCAACGACAGGCTTCAGGTAATACCATACCCTGACTCCAAGGAGCACAGCAAGAATTGCGCCGTACGTCAACGGCCTCTGAACATCGGCCTTTACCAGCCAGAGATAATGGATGACACCGCCAACTGCGCTCACATAGACGAGCTTATGAAGCCGGTTCCAGCGCTTTCCCCCCATCCATTTCGCTATCCGATCTGTGGACGTCAGTGCGAGGGGAATCATGAGAAGAAAGCTCAAGAAGCCCACAGTAATGAAAGGCCGCTTCGGGATATCTGCGAGGATTTCCTCCCAGAGAAAGAACTGATCAAGGTACAGAT
>JACQPU010000204.1 GCA_016207365.1 Ignavibacteriales bacterium
CGGAATTTCGTTGGCCGGAATAGCAATGATGTAGGCAAGCAGAATCACGCCGTTCAGTCCGATGAAAAGCCCAACCGGATCGAGAAATCCCACCGTGTGTTCTGCGATACTGGTATTCCCAACGTAAATGTTCGAGACAAGCCAGATCACCGCACCCGACGGGAGGGCCCACATCACCGCCCGCCAGAGAACGATGAGCGTACGATCGATCATCGAAGTGTAGATCGTCTGCCAGATTCGTGGGGGACGATACGGGGGCAACTCGAGACTGAAGAACGAAGCCTGGCCTTTCAGAATTGTTTTCGAAAGCCCCCAGGAAACGACAAACGTCATGACCACGCCAACGATCACGACACCGACAACGGCGAGGGAGGAGACGACGCTGGAGAGCACCGGCGGAGCAAGAGCTCCGATGAAGATGGTTGCCATGAGAATCTGCGTCGGCCAGCGCCCATTGCAGAGAGAAAAGTTATTCGTGAGAATTGCGATAAGGCGTTCCCGCGGGCTATCGATAAAGCGCGTCGAAACGATAGCCGCGGCATTGCATCCATATCCCATGGCCATGGTGAGGGCCTGTTTACCGTGGGCCCCTGCACGGCGGAAAAATGCGTCGAGGTTGAACGCGACGCGCGGGAGGTAACCGAAATCCTCGGCAATCGTAAACAACGGGAAAAAGATCGCCATCGGCGGGAGCATGACACTGACGACCCAGGCAACGGCGAGATACACGCCGTCGAAGAGAAATCCGTTCAGCCACCAGGGGAAGCCGAGGGAATTCCCAAGACCTTTAAAGAAGGGGTGTAGCGTGTCGATCAAAACCGAGCTGAGGAACGACGACGGTACGTTGGCTCCCTCAATGGTAATCCAGAAAACGAGGGCAAGAAGCCCAAACATGATCGGGAATCCGGTCCATTTTCCCGTGACCAGGCGGTCCAGCATCTGCTCGAAATCAAATCGCCGGGGTACGCCGGACACGGTGACCGACCGGTGAGCAATCCGCGAAGCTTCGGCATACAGCGCTTCCACGGTCAGATCATGAAACCGTTCGCCGACCTCCCACCGAAGGTTCTCTGCGGTCTTCAGGACATCTTCACGCGACGACACGGGCATTCTCCTTCTCCTGCGCACGCTCCGCCTGCAGCGAACGTTCCGGGGATGCGAGGGATCCCAGTTCACCTGACCGGACGGCATCAACGATCCGCTGGTCTCCTTCCAGAAGCCGGAGAGCAACCCAGCGGACATTCGGAACTCCGGGAAAAGCAGCTTTCAACTGTTCTGCAACGCGGTCAACGCCTTTTCTGAGTTTCGGGGATTCCGTCCACACCCTGCGGGGCTTGCACACGAAGGAGCCTGTAACAACCGCTTCCACGTGCTGCAGCAGCCCCACAAGGCCTTCGCCTGTGCGGGCCACCAAAGGAGCAACCGGTATTCCTAATTCCCGCGTGAGGGCTCTCTCGTCCACCGCAATGCCATGGCGTCGTGCTTCATCCATAAGGTTCAGGCCCAGAACGGCCTTGTCCGTGATCTCCATTACCTGAAGCACCAGATTCATGTTTCTTTCAAGCCTCGTGGCATCGGCAAGGACCACGGTCACGTCGGGGCGTCCAAAGAGGATAAAATCCCGCGCTATCTCCTCGTCGGCACTTGCCGACAGCAGCGAATAGGTGCCCGGGAGATCAACGACTTTGTATTTCCTTTTGTTGAACGAATATGACCCCTCCGCTCTCACAACAGTCTTCCCGGGCCAGTTTCCAGTGTGTTGCTTCAAGCCCGTGACGCTATTGAACACAGTGCTCTTGCCGACGTTGGGATTTCCTGCTAACGCGATCACAAAATCGGTTGAAGTCGCGTCGAGACCGTGACGGACCAGGTGTTCATCCCGGTTGATCGGATTCATCGCGCAGGCGGCACAATGGTCGGGCACATGCGGGATTATATGAGACAGTTCAGTTTTCATCGACATACACAAGCTCAGCGTGTTCCTTTCGAAGAGCGATCGTGGCTCCCCGGATGCGGTACGCGGTGGGATCTCCCGTCGCGCTGGACATTTCAGCAACGACTGCCGTACCGGGTACGAGTCCCAGGTCCATCAGTCGTCGACGTTGAAGACCGCGGCAGGCAGGAGAAATTCCCAACACCACGGCCTCCTTACCAAGAGAAAGCGAGGCAAGTGTTTTGCGCGGACCCTTTCTCCGGCGGGCTTTCGTTTTCTCTACGCGGAGATTTGCCGCCGTAACTGCGGAAAGCAGCGTCCGTTTGTCCTCACGCTCCAGGATAATCCCACGGTCGTCCCGCCCGCGGATAGTGACCTCCATCCCCGGGTACAACCCGGCATGAACCAAGTCTCCGTACACGCCCGCAGGTTCATCCTCGACATGAACAATGCGGACTGTATCTCCCTCGTGGAAAGCGTCAAGGCTTTTCCCCGGCTCACGGGGGAGTCCTCCGTCAGGACTCGGGATCGGGTCACCATGCGGATCGTACACCGGTTGACCGAGGCGCTTCGCGAGCGCTTCCGCTTCCTCCTTCGAAAGAACATGTTCCTTTTCTTCGGCCTCTTTATGCCACTCGAGTTCCCCGACCATCGTTTCGTCCGCAAGATGCCTTTCCCACAGACGATGCACGCGAATGACCTTCACGGCGTACTCTCTTCCTTCGATCGTCAGTACGAGTTCCGAACCGCGGGGAATAACAAGTTTTTTTTCTGTCAGCTCGTTGACGACGGCAGCAGCGGAATCAAGGGATTGTGAAAGCGCCCCCGCAAGGCTGTTCAGCGTGCAGCTCAGGCCGGATGACTCGCAGTGGAACAGGTGCTTCAGCGCGTCTTCAGCAAGGATGCGGCCGCGCAGGTTACCTCGGCGAAGCAGCCAACTCCCCGCCACAGCGGCAAGAACCAGAATTGTCGAGATAACGATGATTATTGTCATGAGCGACGCTCAACAAAAATATTCTGGGCAAGCTTGGAGCTGATAAACTGTTCTTTCGCAGCAATCTGAATTCTCAGCGACCCATCGAAGTCAATGCGTTCGTTGACACGAAGTGTCGTACCGAGAGCAATACCGAGTTTCGACATATATTGAAGAACCTCCGGGTTTTCATCGCTCACGCGGGCCACTGTCGCTTGTTCGCCGGGCTTAAGCAATGCAAGTGGAACGTGGTTCCGGTTTTCAATAAATCCTTCCCTGGTTGGTATCAGATCCCCGTGAGGATCGCGGCTCGGGTAGCCGAGGATCTCATCAATCCTCCGCTCAAGCTTTTCCGACATGATATGTTCAAGCCGCTCCGCTTCCTCGTCAATCTCATCCCAGGGGTATTTCAACACTTCAACAAGGAACAACTCCCAGAGGCGATGTCGACGGAGGATCGCGAGCGCTTTCCTCTTCCCCCCCTCCGTGAGTTCCACTCCCTTGTACGGCGTATATCGGACCGTCCCTTCCTCCGCGAGTTTCTTGATCATCTCGGTGACCGACGGCTGGGAGATCTGGAGCTTGTCAGACAGCAATGACGTCGTTACGCGTTTTTCCTGCTCCTGAAGCTTGTAGATGTTCTTTATGTAGTTCTCTACTTGCTCACTCGGCATCGGTTCACCTTATTAAAAACTTAGGTCTGCCTAATTTACTGCGAGATATGGCGATTGTCAAGTTTAATTTTCGTTGATTATTGTCAGCAATTTCTACATTCTTATCCCTGAGAAATCGTCCATGCCGGGTCCAGGCATGGATGCGCCAGCCTGCGCACGATTCGGACAGCCTCTTCAGGGGAGGAAAAGTGCCGAAATCCATTTCCGTATTGCATTTAGAGGATAACCGCGGCGATGCCGTGTTAATCGCCGAAATCCTCCGCAAAGATTTTCCGGACTGCATCTTCCGCGTCGTCAACTCTAAAGACGGTTTCGAGAGGGCTCTTACCGAAGCGACCTTCGATCTGATCCTCTCCGATTACAGCCTCCCCTCTTTCACGGGCATCGAAGCCCTCCAACTTGCCCACAAGCGACTCCCCGACGTTCCATTCATTTTCGTCTCCGGCGCAATCGGAGAAGACCGGGCCATTGAGTCCCTCCGGAACGGCGCCACCGACTATGTACTCAAAGACCGGCTAACCCGGCTGGCTCCCGCCGTCCAACGCGCGATTGCTGAACTCGAGGAGCGACGACAGAGGCTCCAGTCGGAATACGCCCTTCGCGAAAGCGAAATTATGTACAAAACGCTCATCGAAACCTCGCCGGACGCCATCGTTCTTACCGACCTTGACATGACAATGACAATGATCAACCGGCAGATGCTCGACCTTTACGGCGGAAGGACGCCCGGAGAACTTCTCGGCCGGAATGCGTTCGAGCTCATTGCGCCAGAAGATCACGAGCGCGCCCGAACCAACGTGGCCGCCGCGCTTGAACGCGGAATGATCAGAAACATCGAGTATACGCTCTTGCGCAAGGATGGGTCACGGTATCACGCAGAACTCGATGCATCGGTTATCCGCGACGCAAGCGGCAATCCACGCGCCCTCCTGGCCGTCGTCAGAGACATCACAGAGCGCAACCGCATCCGCGAAGCGCTGCTCGAAAGCGAAACCCGCTACAGAAGCCTTGTCGAAACATCCCCGGACGCAGTGTTGCTCACCGACCTGGATGGCGTCATTTCCTTCTGCAATCAGCGCACGGCTGACCTCCTCGGATTCGATTCCACCAGAGTGCTGATCGGCAAATCCATTCTTGATTACGTTACTCCTCACCATCACGATCAAATGCGCCACATGGCAACCAGGGTCCGCGCAGAAGAACGCGTCCGCAGTTATGAATATACGCTCTTGACGCGCAGTGGTGCCCGCATTCAGGTCGACGTGAACTCGTCACTGTTTCGCGACCGCGACGGCAAGCCAAGAGCGCTGACGATCTTCCTGCACGACATCACGGATCGGCGGCGAAATGAGGAAAAGATTCTCGAGCAGGCAGCGTTGCTCGATATCGATCCGGCCTCGATCTCCGTATGCGATCTGAATGATCACATTCAGTTTTGGAACCATGGAGCCGAGAAACTTCTGGGAAGATTGGCGAACGAAGTGCTTGGCACCAATTCAACGAGCTATCTGGCGCCGAGCATGGCTGAGGAGTACCGGAAGGCAAAATCGATCTTACTGGAAACCGGCAAGTGGAGGGGAGAGCTCACACGCGTACGAAAGGACGGATCGCTGGTCCCGGTTGAGTCCCAGTGGACGCTTGTACGCGACAAGGAAGGAAGGCCGAAATCGGTCTATATCGTTGAGGCCGATATCACGGAGAAGCTGCGACTTCAGAATCAGGTCCTCCGCGCCCAGCGTCTCGAAAGCATCGGTACGCTCGCCGGTGGCATCGCCCACGATCTGAACAACGTCCTGGGCCCTATTCTGCTCTCACTTCAAGTGTTGCGGCGAAAGTTGACCGATGAAAAAGACCTCCGGATGCTCGAAATGATCGAGGGGAGCGCCAATCGGGGAGCCGCGATGATCAAACAGGTTCTGACCTTTGCCCGCGGCATCGAAGGTGAGAGGATTCCGCTTCGCCTGCATCACCTGATCAACGAAGTACAGAACATCGCCCACCAGACATTTCCCAAAAGCATGAGTTTCAAAACGAACCTTCCCAAGGAACTGTGGACCGTGACGGGTGATACGACGCAAATCCATCAGGTGCTCCTGAACCTGTGCGTCAATGCCCGGGATGCGATGCCGAATGGAGGGACCATTACCGTCGAGGCAAAAAACGTTATGCTCGATCAGGCATACGCGCAAATGCATCGGGATGCCAAACCGGGTGCCTATGTAGCCATCACGGTGACCGATACGGGCGCCGGCATTCCCCCCGATCTCGTTGACCGCATTTTTGAGCCGTTTTTCACAACCAAGGAGCAGGGCAGGGGTACAGGGCTTGGACTTTCCACAACCCTCGGCATCGTCAAGAGCCACGGGGGCTTCATTAATGTCTACAGCGAGGTCAACCGCGGAAGCCGGTTCATGATCTATCTCCCCGCTGAGCCTCACAGTGAGACCGAAGCGAAGAAAACAAAAATCGATTCCATCCCGCGTGGAAACGGCGAGCTCATTCTTGTTGCGGACGACGAGACAACAGTGTTGGAAATCACCCGCGCAGCATTGGAAGCTCACGGGTATTCAGTCCTCACGGCGTCGGACGGCACTGAAGCCATTGCTCAGGCCGCTTCGCACAAAAGCGCCATCGCCGTCGTGATCTGCGACATGAACATGCCGTACATGAGCGGACCCGCGACCATCAGGGCACTGCAAAAGCTGGATCCAATGGTGAAGTATATTGCCGTAAGCGGGATGATCGGCGGGGCGGGTGCACGCGACCTCGAGGGCATCGGTCCAATCACAACGCTCCAGAAGCCATTTACTGCAGAGAAATTGCTGCAAGCTCTTCATACGTTGATTGAGCGGGGGGCGTGAGAAGCGAGAAGTGAGGGCGTTCTTGGTTTTTGGTTGATGTTCTTGATTGGTTACCGGGTCTCGTCGATAGTTTTGAAGAACCAGCAACCATAACCAGAAACCAACAGACCAAAACTAACGAACCACCAACCAAGAACGCTTCTCCATCCTGGAAGTTCCTCCGCGAAAGTAGAAAGTCTTGGAAGATCCCGGGCGACCTATCGCTTATCACAACGCGTCACAGAGGTCAGAGGTCAGAGGTCAGAAGTCAGAGGTCAGAAGTCAGAGGTCGGAGGTCAGCCTTCGGCTTCGTTCAGGGCTGAGGGCAGAGACGATTTGCTATTCACGATTCACC
>JACQPU010000205.1 GCA_016207365.1 Ignavibacteriales bacterium
ACTCCCTCCTCAAACAAACGGAAGCATTCGTACAACGGGATCATTGATGGCAGACTCAACACTGAAACGGCTTGAAGATCTCGTCGAGCAGGGAACCGAACTTGTGCCGCTCGGCGGATTCGACTTTTCGGGCTACAATGCGAGACTACAAAACAAGTACCTCGAATGGCGAAAGAACTGTCTTGAGATTCTGGAGCAGGTCGGACCCATAGGTTTTTCCTGCAAGAACAAGATTCTCGGCGACGCAAACGGGGGATTCTTCTTTCAGGCATCGGCGCAGTTGATTCTGAATCAACTCAAAGACATCCACGAGAAGATCAAAGCGTCCCCGGAGCTTGCAGCGAGCGCGGGAAGCGCTCAGCCAGTGACAGAGCAGAGGCCCTCGGGTGTAACCGTTACCGAAGCAGGTGGCGCACGCGTTCTGAAGCCTCCTCCGAAACCTGCAGGAGCGCAAACGGCCCCAAAGGCCACTGCCGCGCCGGGCGCCGGGAAACGTGTCTATGTTGTCGGAGAAGAAACAGAGGCGCTAAGACAGCAACTCTCACAGTTTATCCAGGAGATCGGCCTTGAAGAAGTGGATCTGAATCGTGAGCACGGAAAAATGCTGGCACTGGACAAGATTCAGCATGATGAAAGCATCAAGTGCGCTTTTTTCGTGTTCAATTCTGATGACCTGACATATGCGATGTTCGAGCTCGGCCATTTTGTCGGGAAAATTGGCGCTGGCCGGGTTATTGTCCTCCATATGACGGATGTCGATTTTCCGAAAAATGTGCCGGGAGTGACGGTGAAGCCTATTGTCGTGAAGCTCGAAGAGGCCAGTCTCAGCATCATGAAAGAACTTAAGTCCCTCGGATATCAGATTTCCCTCTAACCCATGACCGTCGATTCGATTATTCAATCGGCCCGCGCAGGACATCGTCTCAGTCGCGACGAAGGCCTGTTTCTCCTGCGCAACGCCGAGCTGCTCGACCTGGGCGGCCTTGCGAATGAGATCAGATTCCGGAACCATCCGCGACCCCTTGTTACCTTCGTCGTGGATACGAATCCGAACTACACAAACATCTGCACGGTTGACTGCATCTTCTGCGCGTTCTACCGGCATCCCGGAGAAGAGGGCGAATATACCTACACGGTGGATCACATGATCCAAAAGTTCAAGGAGTCTGCCGCCAAGGGTGTCACCACGATTCTGCTCCAGGGCGGTGTCAATCCTGCCTTGCCGTTCGAGTACTATGAAGAACTCGTGAAGCGGACTGTGGCCGAGGTACCGCAGGTATATCCACATTTCTTTTCGACATCCGAAATCATCGGTATGGCTCAGGTGTCGGGGTTGTCGACGCGTCAGGTTCTGGAACGACTCTGGAACGCCGGCCTGAGGTCAATTCCCGGCGGCGGTGCAGAAATCCTTTCGGATCGCGTGAAGAAGAAGATTAGCAGCAAGAAAGGAACTTCGGCGGACTGGTTGAATGTCATGAAGACCGCCCATGAGATTGGCTATAAATCGACTGCGACGATGATGTACGGGCATCTCGAGACTGATGAGGACGTCGTCGAGCATCTTGAGCAGGTGAGGGTCTTGCAGGATTCCACGGGCGGATTTACTGCTTTTATCCCGTGGTCATTCAAGCCCGGCAACACTCCGCTGGAGAAGATCATTCCGCACTATGCCACGCCCATCCGCTATCTGCAAATGATCGCATTCTCCCGGGTCTACCTGGATAATGTCCCGCATATCCAGGCGTCCTGGTTCTCAGAAGGAAAAAAGACCGGACAGATTGCATTGCATTTCGGGGCCGATGATTTTGGAGGGACGCTGCTGGAGGAGAATGTGCACGCGGCCGCGAATTTTGTGAACAAGACAAACACTGCGGAATGCAAGGAACTGATTCGCGAGGCGGGTTTTGTCCCCGCTCAAAGGACTACGTTGTACGAGATTCTTGCGGTCGACGAGAGGGAGGCAGCGGCCTAGCGGTCAGCCGCCGACTAGGGCGGCCATGTTGTCGTAGAAGATCTTCTTGATTTCGGGTGTTGGCACCCGCATTTCCTGGAGAAGCTTGAGCTGATTGTCCAGAATGTCGTAACGGTATCCCCGCGGCATCATTCCGGAATCCGAACCGAAGAGGATCCGTCCCGCCCCAAAGATCTCTAACGCTTTCTGCATAACCCGTCTTAAGTCAGGTTTTTCCTGGTGCTCGGACATCCATGAATTTGAACCCGCGGTGTCGACAAGCACGTTAGGGCATTGTTTGCCCACCTCCAGCATCTCGGTAAATTTTCCCGCGCCGAAATTCGGAATGATCCACTTCACGTTTGGAAACTTCTTTGCAACCTGGATGAGAGTCTTGGGGTCGGAAAACGCGTCATTCGTCACCGTTGGCACGCCGGCAAATTCCCTCGGGCGGATGAGCAATTTGCCGAACTGCACGAAAACGCATCCCTTGACTTCCTGGACCAGATTGTAGAGCGGAAAGAGCCACTCATCCGCCACACCAATCTGATACAGTGACGGGTAGAGGAAAATTCCGCGCAGTTTGTCCTGCTTTAGTCGCTTCTCCGCGTTCTCCATGAGTACGTTCGAGTTCGGATCGACCGTAAAGAATCCGGTGAAGCGCGCGGGAAAGGCCTGGACGGCCTTGACGACCGAGTCTTCATCGCCAGGAATGCTCCCGATAAGCACCATGCGTTCGATTTTCCACTTGTCAATGGCATCGACCCACCGCTTTGCAAGCTGAACAGGATCTTCACCCGGAATCTCGAGGTGTCCCTTCATCGCAATGTTGCGCAGCTCCGTGTTGATATCCGAGCGATTGGGCTTCTGCTTCACGAGAAACCGAAAATAGGCATTCGAGTAGAAATGCGTGTGAGCGTCGAAAATTTTGAAGAGTCCGATCATGTCAATACAGGGTGATCTCGGGTGCGTTTGGGATAAGGCCTTTTTCCGCGGCGAGCCGGTACAGAAGCTCCAGGGCCTGACGGCCCTTGCTTCCCATGTCCACCGTCAACTCGCTGACATACATCTTTACGAATCTTTCTCCAAGGTCGCGGTTGATTCCCCGTCCGTACCGGAGCGCGTACGGAATCGCTTCATTCTGGTGCGTATAGCCATAATGGATGCTTTGCTTCAAACCTGAGGAAAGTCGCGAGGCAAGGTCTTGTCCAAGGTCCTTTCGCACAACATCGAGGCCAAGGGGCAGGGGAAGGCGGTAGGTTGATCCCCACAGCTCGCCAAAATCCAGGATCTTGTTGAAGCCGAGTTTTTGATACGTGATCTGACCTTCATGAATGATCACCCCCGCGTCAAATCCGCCGTTCTCGACAAGAGCCATGATCCGGTCGAACGGTGCGTCCTGTTGATCAATGCCATCAGTGAAGATTTTGAACAGAAGTGTCGCTGTGGTCAGTTTTCCTGGTGTCGCAACCCTTTTTCCCTGGAGTTCCTCCAGGGTCCGATACTTTTTCGATATTAAGACAGGCCCATACCCCTCGCCCATGCTGGCGCCTGTAGCCATGATCCAATAGCGATCAGCGACAAAGGCATATGCGTGGGCCGAGATCGCTGTGACTTCAAGTTCGCCCTTGAGAGCCCGTGCATTCAGGGATTGGATGTCTTCGAGGAGGTGCTCGATCGTTATCCCTTCAAGCTTCACTTTTCCGCTCGAAAGCCCATAAAACATAAATGCGTCATCCGGATCCGGGGAATGGCCGACACGGATCACCCGTTCGCGGGTTCCGGCATCGGGGGCGTGTTGCTGTGGCGGGCTACTTGAGAGCGTCATAAGCTGTTGCAATACCAAATGTCATTGAAAGCCTGCGGGTTGATCGAAATCCCGCTTTTCGGAGGCATTCCAGAAAATCTTCACCGTCAGGAAATTCGCCAATGGTCGATGGCAGATAGCGATAGGCTTCCGGATCCCGCGAGATTAATCCACCAAGCGCGGGAAGAAGTGTCTGGGAATAGGCGTTGTAAAGTTGCTTAACTGGAAAAGCGTGAGGATGCGAAAACTCAAGGATCAATACTGCACCGCCGGGCCGTAGAACGCGCCGCATTTCGAGGAGACCTGTATCTAAATCGGAAAAATTCCTTACGCCGAAGGCCGAAAGTACCGCATCGAAGGAATCTTCCGGGAAGGGGAGCTTCTCTGCCGTGCCTTCGCGGAAACTCACAATGTGCCCCAGTTTTTTTCGCTCTGCCTTTTCCCTCCCCAGGGCGAGCATGTTTTCAGCAACGTCCATGCCGACGACACGCTTTGGTGACAGCGAACGAGCCGCCTCAAAGGCAAAATCCCCCGTCCCTGTTGCAACATCCAGAATATCCGACGGCTGAAGGAAACGTAAGCGACGGATCGCTCTCTTTCGCCACCAGATATCAATGCCGGAGCTCAGCAGATGGTTTAACAGATCATAGCGCGGAGCAATCCGGTTGAAAAGCGACCGGACATAGGCCGGTTCATACGTGTTTCGGGTGGCCGGACCCCTTTCTGCCGGCTGGGAGAATTCGAACGATTCGATTAAGGGCACTGGTTGGCGTTGCACGTTCCTGCTGATGGACTGCGGTTCCTGACGTTCGGGTGAATCGCAATATACGGATCATCACACAGAATTCCAACGGAAAAAGTAACGCCGGAGCTTGCGATGGCTGCGGTTTGATTTTCAGATATCCAAACGCTACTTTTTGCTCGAGCCATTGATGAAACGCCTCCTTCTCTGCAGCACCCTCATTGTTCTCTCAGCTTCCTGTGATGGCGGTCTGACCCTTCCGCCGCTCATCGAGCCAGCGCTGGAAGGGACAATCGCGGTTGTAAGTCCGTGGCCGCCACAGGACAGTGTCAAGAACCTTTGGCTGTTCGCCTCGCAGATCTATCCCGTTGATTCTTCGAACATCTTCGTGGGCATCCTGGAGGGGAGCATCATCATCTATCCCGGCCTTTCCCTCGATTCTTCGCTTGCGTATAATGTCAATACGCAGCCGTTTCATGCAAAAGTCCCTCCCTCGACGTACTATTACATTGGAATTCTGGCGCGACACGGGGACCTGCCCTTTGATCCAGACAGCTATCGGGTCGTTGGCGTTTTGGAGGACACAACCATGCAGCCAAGGACGGTCGTTGTGAGGGACTATGAGGTCGTTAGTGGCCTGACGATCGTCGTGGATTTCTATAATCTTCCGCCGCAGCCCTTTTGAAATCGCTCCTCGTCATAGCGCTTGGGGTCCTGATCGCAGTTCCTGTTATTCCGCAAATCCGCGACGGCCTGCTTGTGGGAATTGTAAGGGACGAAGAGACCGGAAAACCGCTGGAGGGAGCCAACATTGTCGTGCGGGGAACTCTTCTGGGTGCGGCATCGGGCCGGAACGGTGAATTCCGGATTCGCGGGCTGGGACAGCGAGCCTACACGATTGTTGTATCCATGGTGGGGTTTCGGCCCGCGGTCATCGAGAATGTCCATGCGTCAGGGCCTGAGCAGCCCATTCTTGAGGTTTCACTCAGGCCGACACTGATCGTGACGGATCAGATTGTCGTAACGGCAAGCCGAAGGGAGCAGGAATTGAGGGAAGTTCCTGCAAGTCTCTCAGTTATTACGGCACGGGCGCTTGCCGACCGGAACATCGTTACCATGGATGAGGCGATGAGATATATTCCCGGTGTGACGGTACTTCAGGATCAGATCAATATTCGCGGTTCGAGCGGGTACAGCCGCGGTGTTGGGAGCCGTGTTCTCCTCCTGCTGGATGGGCTTCCCTTTCTGACGGGCGATACGGGGGAAATCAACTGGGAGACTATTCCCGTCGGTGACGTGGAGCAGGTCGAAGTCATTAAAGGAGCCGGCTCGGCGCTCTATGGATCGAGTGCGCTCGGCGGAGTCATTAATGTGCTGACAAGAAATGCTCCCGACCACGCTGAGTTTCGGTTCCGTCTTTATTCTGGCCTGTATGACAAACCTCGTTTCAAGGAGTGGGATTGGTCGTCGCGCTCACGATTTCAAAGCGGTTTGATGATTGGTTACGCTGAAAGACTGGGACCGGCGAATGTTCTGCTAAGCGTTGGTCGCAGTGTTGATGAGAGCTACCGTGAAAATGACGCCCATCATCGGTGGACCGTATTTGCGAAGGCCCATACCGATCTCTCCGAAGCCCGGCGACTGTCCCTCACCTTCAATATGCTGAAGCGGACACATGGCAACTTCTTCTGGTGGAAAAGCCTTCGGGAAGCGACAATTCCAGCGGATCCTCAGAGAAACGGGACTGTGCAAAGTACGAGGGGGAATATTAGCGCCTCTTTCCGGGAAACGGTCTCTGAACGATTCTTTTATGTTGTCAAGGGGATGTATTTCGGGAATTTCTGGCGCGATGACAGCGCGGGCCATGTAAACAATGTATCGGCATCTCACAGGGGACAGACCGACGTACAATTTACCTACGCTACCGGCGAGGACCATCTCCTGACATTCGGCGTTGCAGGCAACGGCGATTATGTCGAATCCAATCTCTTTGGGAGGCACAGGGGCTACGGCGTTGCGGTATATTTGCAGGACGAATGGGCCGTCGATCAATCCGCAACACTGACAACGGGAATCCGCTACGACCTCCAAAAGGCATCGACGCTTTCAGCTGCGGGGAGGTTGAGTCCGAAAATCGGCATCAATGTTGCCGTTTCACAGTCGACAACGCTTCGCAGCTCGCTCGGGGCCGGGTTTCGGTATCCTTCCATTGGGGAATTGTTTGTCTCGAGCGCCGCCAATGTCAGTCAGCTCATCATTTTGCCGAATCTGAACCTGAAACCGGAAACCAGTCTCACAGGCGAGGTTGGCGTCTTCTCAAAAGTCTCAGACGATCTGAGTTTCGATGTGGCAGCATTCTGGAATGAGCTGGCTAACCTGATCGAGCCGCGCGTGTTTATTAAGTCGATACGCGTGTCCCCATCGGACACGGCCGAAAGCAATCGTGCCGTCGTCGAATTCGAGAACATCACGCGTGCAAGAATCGTTGGGGCCGAGGTTGGATTACGGGTTTCCTGGTTCGAGAGGCTCCTGGCCACCGATATCGGTTACACAGCCCTGTGGCCCGAGGATGTGGGACAGGGGACGATTCTGAAATTTCGTGCGCGGCATACGCTCCACACGTCAACGGCCCTTACATGGGGAGAGTTGCGTGCCTCTGTCGATTACCGCTTCATCAGTCGCGTGGATCGCGTTGACGATCAGTTGATAGTGCTTGCGCCGATTACGCACGGTCAATCAAGAGTGCCAATTCATGTCCTGGATCTTCGCGGCTCGTACGCTCTCTCAACCCTGGGGCTTCCGCTTCGCATCGGTCTAAACGTCACCAATGTGCTGAATTACCACTACGTGGAACTTGTTGGTAACCTTGCTCCGCCGCGCATGTACTCGCTTGTCCTCGAAGGAGCCTTGTAACTCTCTTCTGCCACTCGCCGTCGCGGTTTCTGATGCAGCTTCACCGTTCTTGAATCCAAGAAAACATTGACGTACTTTGATTTCATGGTTGCCACTAATGACACATGCTCCGCCCATGATTGATTCCCACGCCCACTTGTTCTACGGGGATTTCAGGGCGGATTTCGAACAAATGCTGGAGCGTGCTCGGATGGTTGGTGTCAGAGCCATCGTCGTACCGGGCACCAATGTTCAAGCCAGCAGGGAAGCCGTCGATCTCAGCGCCCGGTATCCGTCGATTTTTGCATGCGTTGGCATTCATCCTCATGAGGCCGGTGCTGCGTCTGACGCGGATGTTGAATCGATCCGGGACCTCACAGTTGCTCCCGGCGTTGTCGCTGTGGGAGAAATCGGTCTGGATTTTCATTACGATTTGTCACCGCGCACAAGGCAGCAAGAGATCTTTCACCGGCAGGTGTTGCTTGCGGTCGAGAAGGATCTCCCAATCGTCGTACATACCCGGGAGTCCATACCGGAAGCTCTTGACATCGTACGCTCCATTATTGGAGATCATCCTGACTGGCGTGTTGGACAGGCTGGAGAGAAAGTAGCCAAGAGGGGGAGGGGCGTGTTTCATTGTTTTACGGGATCCGCAGAACAGGCCCGCGAGTTGTTTTCAATGGGTTTTCTTGTGTCATATCCGGGCATCGTGACATTCAAAAACTCCCCTGTCGTTCCCGTCATCCGGGAGATCGGCCTTGAGAACATTTTGATCGAGACAGATTCACCGTATCTTGCGCCTGTTCCGCATCGCGGAAAACGCAACGAACCATCCCACCTTCCGGTGATAGCGGGAAGAATTGCAGAAATCCTTGGAACGAGCCCAAGCGAGGTTGCACGGCGGACCTCGGAGAACGCCATACGCCTCTTTGCACTAAACGTCAATGTCGGAACAGCCCAGCATTTTTGATATTCTCGGCCCGATCATGATCGGCCCTTCGAGCTCCCACACCGCAGGGGCGAGCCGGATCGGTTACATCGCCCGTCAGTTGCTGAACGACAAGCCGGCCCGCGCCGTCATCACACTGTACAATTCTTTTGCCAAGACGCATAAGGGACACGGTACGGATCGGGCCGTTGTCGGAGGGATTCTGGGCTTTGGTCCCGACGACCCAAGGATCCGGCAATCCTTCGAACTTGCAAGGGATGAAGGCCTGCAATGGGAATTCAAGTTTGTCGGTGACTCTGCAAGGTTTCACTCGAACACGGCGCGGGTCCGGTTAACAGGCGTAGGTGGTGGTAGCGTCGAAGTGGCGGGCGCATCGCTCGGCGGAGGAAGGATCAAGATTCAGGAAATCGAAGGGTTTCGTGTCGATTTCACAGCGACGACCCACACGCTCGTGGTGATTGCTGACGATATACCGGGGAGCATTCGAAACATCAGTGGTGCGATTGCCGATCGCGGATCCAACATTGCAAACATGTACGTATCGCGGAGTGAGAAACTTGCGAACATGGTGATTGAGGTCGACCAGTCAATCGACAAAGAGACGCTGAAGAAGATCGAATCGTTCCCCTGGGTGAAATTTGTCCGGCGTGTTGAGCCGATGATCGATGGTTCGTCGCGGTACGAAAAATAGGAAGGAAGGACTGAGATGGAATTTGATTACCTGAGCGACATCGTGGCGTACTGCAAGCGGGAAGACAAAGATATGGCCCAGGCGATGGTGGACTATGAAATGCGGAATAAGGGGCTGACGCGCGAGCAGGTGTATGACGGATTGAAAAGGATTCTTCTTGTCATGGAGGAATCGGTTGATCAGGGCATGACGCAGCAGGTGATTACGCCGAGTGGAATGTTGAACAACTGGGCAAAGACCATCGCGGCGTCGACCGTAGAGACTCTGGGATCTGCATTGAAAATGGCCACGGCACGGGCAATAGCCGTGGGGGAAGTAAATGCCTGCATGGGCAAGATTGCCGCCGCTCCGACCGCGGGATCCGCGGGGATCCTCCCGGCAGTGTTGGTAACTATGATGGAAGAGCACGGCACAACGCGGGAGCGGCTCCTTGATGCGCTCCTCGTGACATCGGCGGTTGGCCTTGTCTTTGCCAAGAACTCGTCGTTTGCGGGTTCGGAAGCCGGATGTATGGGCGAAACCGGAAGCGCGGCAGCGATGGGCGCAGCGGCGATTACCTATCTCCTGGGTGGAACGGCGGAACAGATTCTCGAGGCCGTGGGATTCGCCCTCAAGGCCTCGATGGGCCTTGTCTGCGATCCGGTCGGCGGCCTTGTGGAAGAACCATGTACAACACGCAATGCTGTGGGCGTGGCGAACGCGTTTGTTTCCGCACAAATGGCTCTGGCTGGAATCAAAAGCCTTATCCCTGCGGATGAAGTCATTGCGGCGACGAAGGAAGTTGGCGATCTCATGTCACCGCGGCTCAAGGAGTCCGGGCAGGGCGGCCTTGCGAATACGAAAACAGGACGCGAGATCCAGAAACGTGTGTTTGAGTCGGTCCGGGCAAAGAACCGCTAAAGCCACAGGGAAGATATCCAAAATGACAACTCTCAGAACGCTTTCCGTACCTGTGGTTCTGATGCTCCTGATGGGCATCACGGAAGCGTCGTCGCAAAAACTGAGCCCGGATGAACGCGAAATCTTGTGGCATCAGGACCAACGCTCGTTGGCAGACAGCGTTCTTTATCGGTATCTGAAACACAAGGACTCGAAGATCCGGGCGCGGACCCTTCTGACGTTCGCCAGCATCCAGGATACGGCTTCCATTCCGGCTATCGTTCCCCTTCTTTCCGATCGTTTCTCGGATGTCCGGGCCGCTGCTGCGTTCGCGTTGGGTCAGATCGGGTCCCCCTCGACTGAGAATGACCTTGCTGAGCGCCTCCGGCAGGAAACTCAAGGCAAGGTGATTCTCCGCCTGCTCGAATCGCTTGGAAAGAGCGGAAGTGTCAAAACATATGACGATGTCATTGCCTTCGGTCTTCCGAAAAAGCTGAGTGGCCTGAGGGCGGACCAATGCATGAGTCTTGCCCGGTATGCAATCCGCAACATCAAGTCGGAACGCGGGGTGTGGTTCTGTTTTGACGCGCTCGAGGAAACCGATCCCCAGATCCGCTGGACTGCGCTCTTTGCGCTCTGGCGGATCGCCCCGCGTGGAGCCATCGATGTGGAAGTTTCAAACCGGGAGGCGAAGCTTGCCGCGCTCGCAAGCGATCGCAGCGCAGATGTGCGAATGCATTTTGCAACCCTGCTCGGAAAACTACGCTCCCCAGAAGCAATGGAGTTGTTAAAGGCGATTCAGAAGAACGATGCGCGGAAGGGAAGAGGCAACTGGCGTGTGCAAGTGAACATTGTTCGGGCGTTAGCCGGCCACGCCGGACGGGACGAATCTGCGATCGACGGTCTTCTCGAACTCCTTGATGTCGCCAACAACCATGTCAAGATGGCTGTGCTCACATCGGTGGCAGGCCTGTCGAGAGAAACGGTGCGCAAATATGCCGGCGGAGAAAAACTCCGCAAAAAGCTTCAGCAGCTTGCTGCCCCGTCGAAGCGCACGTCCGAACCTGTTCGCGGTGAAGCGCTCGTAACGCTTGCGAAACACTATCCGGCCGATTTCACCTACGCGAACCTCCTCGCCGACCTGAAAGCCTCGAATCTCCTGCGTTCAAAAGCTATTGAAGCTGTGTGTCAGATTCCTTCCACCGCAAATCTCCTCATGGTTCTCGATAGGCTTGAGGATGATTCGACGCGAGTTGCCATGGCTGCGTGGGATTTCATCCGCCAGCTCCTCGCGCCCCGCAGCTTGCGTGTGTTCCGCAAGGACACCGTCACGTCGTCGCTGGGCACGACCTTGTTCAGGAAGGCAAAAGTGTCCCTCTTGCGCGAGGACATTGCAATCACCAACCTTGTTGCCAACGCCCTGGGAGATTCATCAATCTATTCCCTGCTTCGTGAGGACAATGTGCACGAGCGGGCCCTCGAAGAACTGATGCTTGCGTACGGCAAGCTCTTCTCGCCAAACGATGTCGAGGCCATGCAGGCTGTTTTGCAGACGTTAGGAAAAATCGGCGATGAACGCACCCTGCCACTTCTCGAGCAGGCTGTGCTCGATCCCGACCGCACGGTGGGTCTGGCAGCCGCGACCGCTTTTGAGAAAATCACCGGCACGGACGTTTCTCACCAAGTAGTCCCTGCAACAAGGCCTCTGTATACAGACTACGATTGGAAGACCCTCGGGGCGATTCCCTTAAACCTGAAAGCCGAAATCAAGACCACACGAGGATCCCTTGTCGTCAGATTTCACAAAGAGGGGGCGCCGTTTACTGTGCTGAGTTTTTACAAACTGATCAGAAAGAAATTCTTCGACGGCTTGACTTTTCACCGCGTAGTTCCGAACTTTGTCGTTCAAGGGGGAGATCCACGCGGGGACGGATGGGGGGGACCAAACTATGCCCTTCGATCTGAGTTTCCACTTCTGAACTACGGAAGGGGACAGGTCGGAGTCGCCAGTGCAGGGAAGGACACGGAGGGATGCCAATTCTTCATTACACACTCCCCACAACCCCATCTTGATGGGCGCTATACCCACTTCGCCAGCGTTGAATCGGGTCTGGATATTGTCGATTTGATCCAGCCCGGCGACGTAATCCTGAGTATCAGGATCAAACGTTAATCACCGGAGACTGAATTCCTGATACGTGGTTTGATGGTTGGGATCGGCAGCGGTAAGCCTCCCGTACACGGATCGGTCCGGATACCTCAGAAACGATTCGGCGATCTCCTGAAATTTCGTGTCGAAAAAGGCCTTAAAGAGAACGCTGCGCGGGTTCTGCCTTTGCCGGAGGTCCGCAATCGATTCAATTGCCTGGAGCATTGCATCAAGGCCCTTCACAGGCTCGGTTGAGAGAAGATCCATGCCTTCAAAGTGATACTTGTGAAAGGCAAACCTGAACGGCTGATACTTCAGATTGGTCAACTCGTCCACAAGGGAAAATCGGCTGTAAGTGACTGACTGGGTTTGCCATTCCCGCCCAAACGGCGTGCCGGCGGCCTGGTTGCAAATGTTAAGGGCCTTCTGGAAATACGGGGACCCGGAGAGTTCCACATAGGACTCGAGATCAAAGCCAAGAATGACGTACGCGTAGAAGTCCAGAAAATCCGCCAGGGGGTCGAATTGGAACTCATCGTGATACAGGGGCCTGTTGGGAGTGAACTCAAATTCCCACCGTTCATCTAAAAGCCGAAGGATGATCGTTTCCCTGTCTGTCCTTTCGTTGCCGTGATACACAGGCCTGCTGCTGCCGATGAATACCTGAGCCGAGTAGCGGTTGTCGGAACTTGCGCTGAGAAAGAAAATATTCATTGAGCACTGAATTCGCTCGCCGCCGAAATCTTCGTTTGTCCAGCGATGAGAATTCAAATAATCCTCGACAAGAGTCTCAAAGTCTCTCAGGTAGTCACGTGCCGAGGAGGGGATCTTCTCGACATTGATCGTGACATTACAGTTCAGTTCCTGGGCAAGGAGCGCGGGGGAGGAGATGAAAAGAGCCGGAAGGCACCACGTCAGTGATCTGAGGAAAATCTTCATGAACCAATATAGACAAAATCCATAGGGGCGGCAAGGGGGAATCATGAGCATGATGTGGAGTAGGGGGGTGCTTCTCTGCGTGCTTCCGTTTTCTGTCGTGATCTCTGGAGAGCCGTGGAGCGCGCGCCAGCAGGGACTCGCTGGCCTGAGCGTGTCCCTGCCCTCCGCTCACGGAAATCTTATCCGCAATCCCGCGGGTATCGCTTCCATCCGCTCGTTCACTGTTCACCCGTCTTTTAGTCCTGGTTTCTACAACCTTCCTGAACTCAGATCGACATCCCTGATTCTGATCTTGCCGCTAACGCCGGCCACAATCGGTACAGGGGTGCGCAGGTTCGGTTTTGACCTCTACAGGGAGACATCCTTTGTGGCAGGTGTGGGAATTCAACTTCACGAATCTCTTGCAGGCGGAATTGCGCTTGAAGCAAAGGATATTGTCATAAAAGGATATGGTTCGCAGGTTGTGCCGCTGGTAACTGTCGGCGTCCAAGCGGGCGTTTCGGATAGAATCCTGGTTGGCGGACGGATCGAGAATATTCTGGGAGCCGTGCTCGGGAAAGGCCGGGAACGAATACCGCGGAGTGCGGCGGTTGGCGTAAGCGCAGCTCTTGGGGGCGGGTTTCTCTTTGCAGCCGAGCTTGAGAACGATACGAGGGATCCCGCAATTATGCGATGGGGATGTGAAATCCGTCCCGTGGATGCCGTTTGCCTGAGGGCGGCTCTTGCGACGGATCCCGATCGATGGGCTGCGGGCGGGACGATCTCGATCGGATATGCGGAGTTCAGCTATGGCGGTACGTTTCATCCGATTCTCGGATGGACGCATGTTCTGGAACTGGGCGTCAGAGTGGAACCGTGAGGATCTTCGTTCTGACATGCGCGGTCGTTTCGTTTGTGTCGGCGCAGCAGCCTGTCCCGGATACGCTGTCCGGGCTTCATGAAATGTTGGAAAATCTCTCAGACCTTGATCCTTCGGACGAAGCGATTCCGGATCAGGCGGAGGAATTTCTTGATCTTCACGAAAACCCCATTGACCTCAACAGGGCAGGGTTCCGTGAGCTTCAGAGGATTCCGGCGATTACCCCATTGCTGGCATACAGGATCATTGCGTTCAGAAAACAAACGCACTTCGAGTCTGCGGCGGAGCTGTTGACAATCGAAGGAGTATCATCAGATGTGTATGATCGGATTGTTCCATTTGTGATTGTAAAGCCTCGACCCGGCAAAAGGACATTTCTTAACTTGCGCTCGAGGATCAGGAAGAATCTTCAGCAAAGGAAAGGGATTCAAAACTCCGCATACGCGGGAAGCGGAGAAAACATCCTTTATCGTATCCATGGAAGAACGTATCTCTCCGAGACCGTAAGTGTAGAAG
>JACQPU010000206.1 GCA_016207365.1 Ignavibacteriales bacterium
AACCGTGAACCATGAACCGCTTAGCCTAACACAATTTTCTCATTCACCACAAAACCCTTCTCTGATGGCTTCACAGTGATCGCTTCGACATTTGGATCATGTTCAAGGAACAGCACCCACCGCTCTTCGGAAGCTCTCCCCAGTATTTTCTTCTTTTCTTCAATTGTGACCAATGGACGCACATCGTAGGCCATGACGTACGGAAGCGACACATGAGACACGGTGGGGATCAGATCGCAGCAGAAGAGCATTGTCGTCTTCCCATCGGATATAAGCGGCAGCTGTTGAGCCGAGGTGTGCCCGTTGCACACAACGAGATTGATATTCGGAAACAACTCTCCTTCGTCATCGATGAACTCAAGAACACCAAGGTCGGCACGCGGAAGAAAATCATCTTTCATAAAACTTCCGCGGTCTTTTTCACCGGGCTTCTGCGCAAGCTCCCAATGGAGGCGTTGGACGTAGTATTTCGCTTTCGGAAAGGCAGGAACCAACGCTCCGTTCTGGCGAACAGTAGACCCGCCGGCGTGATCAAAATGCAGATGGGTTAGAATCACATCTGTAATATCTTCGGGACGAATGCCACGCCGCGCCAGCGAATCGTTCAGATTCGAACCAGTCGTGTCGAGCTTGTAGATATCCTTCAGTTTGTCCGTGAACTTTGTTCCATTACCATCATCCACCAAAATCGCCCTCCCTTTTCCACGAATCAGGAGGCAGCGGGCCGCAAGATCAATACGTTGACGTTCGTCCGGCGGATTGGTTTTACTCCAGAAGACCCAAGGCACGATACCGAACATGGCCCCGCCGTCAAGGGCAAACCGTCCGGTTTCAATCGGAGCAATGTCGTAATCCCCTATCCGCATCATTCGCCTTTCAGGTTTGCAGGTGCAGGAATTGTTACCAGTGTAATGAAGGGAAACAGCGATGGAGAAAGAGTCGGGGTTTCACCAGGTGTCCTTCGTGTCATCGCATTCAAACACAACGCAATGTCTTTAAGGAGGGTTTCCAGGTCGATGGTCTTGTGAACAGGCCTGTAGGGCTCGAGCTTTTGTACGGTTTTTGTGAGCTGGCTTTGGGCGCCCTTAAAATTGCCGCAATCGAGGTGATAAAGACCGGCGGCGAGTTGAATCAGGCCCTGGAGAAAGGTTCGGTCGGTCTCGCGGTATTCGTGCCAGAGGTCCTCCCAAACCTCGTGCGCGTCATAGAAATCACGCTCGTTGAAGAGCTCCAATCCCCTGTAGAATCGTTCGTCCATTGGATGGCATTATATCGATAAGTTGGGGGAAATTCAACGAAAGGAAGGCGACGAGAAGATGCTGAAAGCCATGGTGCCGGCATTCTCAGCAAGAAAAGGAAAAGGGCAAGAAACAAACGGAAATCAAACTCCAAAAAGCAAAGCGCAAGAACAGGAGGCAGTTGTGAATCATGAGGGATCACAGAAGCTACAGGTATCTGTGTTCCACGATCTTTCCTTGCCCATCGTAGACATAGAGAAGCGGGGCGCCGGTGGTAATGTTCAACTCGAGAACTTCCTGCTTCGAAAGGCTATCGAGCTTCATCACGATGGAGCGGAGGCTGTTTCCGTGCGCTGAGACAATAATGTTCTTGCCGGCCAGAAGGTCCGGAAGAATCTTCGATTCGAAATACGGAAGCGTTCGGGCCGCGGTGTCTTTCAGACTCTCGCTGATGCCCTCGGGATTCAGATCGGTTTTGTCTTTTGGGGGAGGTACGTCGTAACTCCGGCGCCAGAGTTTCAACTGCTCCTCCCCATACTCCTTGCCGATTTCGGCTTTGTTCTTCCCTTGCAAGGCTCCGTAATGACGCTCGTTGAGCGCCTGGTCATATTCAATCGGAATATCCTGCTGACCGAGGATCTTCAGAACAATGTCCAGCGTGTCGATGGCCCGCTTGAGTACAGAAGTATAGGCCTTGTCGAATTTGTAATTCTTGAGTTTTTCGCCGGCTTGTCGGGCTTCCTGCTCCCCTTTGGGGGAAAGCGGGACATCCACCCAGCCGGTGAAGCGGTTTTCGAGATTCCATTGAGATTCCCCGTGACGTAAGAGCACCAAGTTTGGCATGATAGTTTGTGACTTGTTGAATTTGTGTGATTATTGATAAGAGCATGGATCGTAAGAAGCAAGAAGTGAGAAGTAAAAGCTGTTTCAATCGTGGGCGTATCCTTGCAACGTCTTACTTCTTACGTCTCACGACAAGCTACTTAACGAAAAAATACCTCGCATCCGGGTGGTGCACAATAATCGCGGATGTCGATTGTTCCGGCTCGAGTTGGAATTCTTCCGTGAGCGACACGTCGATCCGTTCGGGGCGCAGGAGTTCAAAGAGTTTTTCCTGATCCTCCAGATTCGGACATGCCGGGTAGCCGAAGCTGTAGCGTGAGCCCTGGTAGTGCTGACTAAAGAGCTTACGAATCTCGGATGCATCGTTGCCGGCTATGCCAAGTTCCTCCCTTATCCGCTTGTGCCAAAGCTCAGCAAGCGCCTCCGCGGACTCGACACTCAATCCATGAAAGTACAGATAGTCCCTGTAGTTGTGAGATCGAAAGAGGTTTTTGGAATATTCAGATGCCCGCCGTCCGACTGTTACAAGATGCATGGCCACGACGTCCATCCGTCCGCTTGACACCGAAGCAAAGTAATCAGAAATGCAAAGCCGCTTGCCGTGTTTCTGACGCGGAAACGTGAATCGCACGAACTCCCGCCGCTGAACGCTGTCGGCGGGTGGATAATACACGATCAGATCCTCGGCTTCGGATTGGCATGGAAAATAGCCATAGACCACCTTTGGAACCAGCAACTCTTCTTTCCGGACCTTTTCCTTCAGTTTGGAAAGCTCGGGATGAATCTGCTCCCGAAGGATTCTCTGATACTCAGCCTCGCTGAGTGACCCTCGAACCACGCGCCACTGTCCGCGGATGAGAGCAATTTCGTTGATGTAGTTGTAAACCTCATCAAGAGAAATACCATCGACGATTTTGGACCCCCAGAACGGGGGCGTCGGAATCGGTACATCAGTTCGGACAGTTGACCGGGATTCTGCGATTTCGATTTCCACAGCATCCTCAGCCACCACCTCATGCTCACTGGCAGCCATGGCGATTTTTGCCTCACTGCCCGTCAGTTGTTCCTCCGGACTTCCGGCCCCCGTTGGAATGATCTCTGCCGGCAACTTCCCTTCCCGCAACGCATCCATGAACTTGAGGCCGTCAAAAGCATCGTTTGCATAGGAAAGGGGCCCTTTGTACAACGGGCGCAGGTCTTGCTCGACATACCGTTTCGTCAGCGCAGCTCCACCAAGGATAACCGGAATCTTCAGATCGCGCTCGTTCATCACTTCAAGATTTTCCTTCATCACCAGCGTAGATTTCACGAGCAGACCGCTCATGCCAATGGCATCTGCATGGTTCTCTTCAGCCGCATGAAGCATGGTTTCGATTGAACACTTGATGCCCAGGTTTAGGACGCGATAGCCGTTGTTCGTCAGAATAATATCCACGAGGTTTTTCCCGATGTCGTGGACATCCCCCTTGACCGTGGCAACGACCATCGTGCCTTTTTGAGACTCGGCGGATTTTTCCATGTATGGCTCAAGAAACGAAACAGCTGCTTTCATCACCTCCGCCGACTGGAGTACAAACGGAAGCTGCATTTGTCCCGACCCAAACAATTCCCCCACGACCTTCATACCATCCAACAGAATCGTATTAATGATCTCCAGGGCGGGGTATTTTTTGAGAGCCTCCTCAAGGTCTGTTTTAAGCCCGACGCGCTCGCCGTCTATTATTCTGTTCTTTAATCGCTCCTCGACTGTGTCACCACGCACCGCCTGGCGGCGTTGTTCCCCTTTGAGGCTGGAAGAAAAGGCGAGCAATTCCTTGAGGGGATCGGAAGTGACCGTGCGGCTCTCGCCTTCGCCCTCAAAAACGCGTTCGTCAAAGACCAATCTCCGGCACAGGTCTCTTCCCTTTTCCTCGATCTTATAGAGCGGCATGATCTTGGATGCATGAACGATCGCCATGTCCAGGCCTGCTTCAACAGCATAATGCAGAAAAACACTGTTCAGCATATGGCGCGCGTGGGGAGAAAGACCAAACGAAATGTTGCTCACACCGAGCAACGTGTGGACTTCCGGAAACTCGGCCTTAATCCTGCGGATTGCCTCGATTGTTTCAATACCGGCGCGCCGGAATTCCTCGTCTCCTGAACCGAGCGTAAACGTGAGCGCGTCAAAAATCAGATCCCGCGGTTTCATTCCGTACTTCCGCACGGCCAGATCATAGATGCGGCGTGCAACGACAACCTTTGCGTCTGCAGTTTTCGCCATGCCGGATTCGTCGATGGTCAGCGCAATGACCGCCGCGCCATATTTCCTGCACAATCCGACGATTTTCTTTAAGCGCTCTTCGCCGTCTTCGAGATTGATCGAATTCACGATCGCTTTGCCGCCAATTTTCTGCAGTGCAGTTTCAATTACCGGCGGTTCAGTGGAGTCGATCACGAGAGGCGTTGTGATTTGCGCATTAAAGCGGGTGATCACCTCTTCCATATCGCGCGCTTCGTTCCGACCGACATAAGCCACACACACGTCCTGCAAGTGCGCCTGATCCCTGACCTGCTCCTTCCCCATTGCCACAATGCCTTCCCAGTCCTCCTGTGCAAGAAGCTCCCGGAAGAGTTTGCTTCCGTTCGCGTTGGTTCGCTCACCGACCAAAACAGGAGGAGGATCGATGTGCAGGGGTACGGATTGATACAAGCTGGCAACGCTTGGCGTGAATTCCGGCTTTCTGGTAATTGGATCAAGATTGCCGACAGCATCGACGAGCTGTTGGATGTGTTCCTTTGTTGTTCCGCAACATCCACCAACGATTTGTACGCCCAGGTCTTTCACGAAATGCGAGAGGAATTGCACAAGTTCACCGGGACTCAGGTGGTAATGCGCCTGTCCGCCGATGTTCTCCGGAATCCCGGCGTTCGGCATGACGAAGATGGGCATGGGACTTGTCGCTGAAAGGACGCGCACATGTTCGGACATTTCCTTGGGTCCCGTCGCACAGTTTATTCCGAACACATCAACGTCAAACGGCTCAACGGCTGTGAGGGCAGCGGAGACTTCGGTACCGAGCAGCATCGTGCCCAGGGTCTCTACGGTCACCGAAACAATAACGGGGAGCTTCTTCCTGTTTTGGGCGAATGCAGAATGAACGCCCACGAGGGCAGCTTTTACCTGGAGGAGATCCTGGCATGTTTCGATACTGAGGAGGTCCGCTCCACCATCGATCAGCCCACGGGCTTGTTCGGCATAGGCGTCGGACATTTCCTGAAATCTAATATGTCCGAGCGAGGGAAGCTTCGTTGTGGGACCCATGGATCCTGCAACGAAGCGGGGATGCCCTTTGCTCGAATACTCGCGGGCCATTGCTGATGCAATCTTTGCGCCACGAACGTTCAGATCATATGCCAGGTGTTCTATTCCGTACTCGGCCAGTACAATGGAAGTCGAGCCGAAGGAGTTGGTTTCGATGACATCGCAGCCTGCTTCCAGGTAGTCCCGATGAACAGCCCGAACTGCATCCGGCTTGGTGATGACCAGGTGCTCGTTGCACCCGGCATATTGCTCGCCGCCGAAGTCATCGGGCGTGAGGTTCTGGCCCTGGAGATGGGTCCCCGTTGCACCGTCGAAGACAACGATTTTTTCCTTTAATATGTTGAGAAAGGTCTTCATCAGAAGTCTTAAAACAAAAATCCCCGACGCTCGGCGCCGGGGTGGGATATTCGTTCGGACCGACGCTTTAGCTGTTCTTGTAGTGGCCGCAATCTGTCGTCAAATCGCCACGTCGAAATGTAGCAATGATTGGGCATTGAATCAAGGTCAGATTCGTGCTGATTTCACAGATGCGAGCGCAGATTGCTGATTACGCAGATTTGGTTGGATGCAGGCCAGGTTGAGTAAAGACTTTGCGCTTTACTTGAACGCTTCTTCCAAAATTGATCAAAAGGCCAACCTCGATCCCGGATACCCTCAAATAGTGAAGAAGTTGCTCTTCGTCAGATTTTGCAATGCTTTGGATCGCCTTGATTTCTACAATAATCCTATGCTCAACCAACAAGTCAACCGCAAAATCCCCGATCGGTTCGCCCCCATAATTCACCTCAAGCTTCTTCTGGTTTTCAACATGAAGGCCGAGTGCGCGAAGTTCCCTGGTCAAAACTCTCTCATAGATCTTCTCGAGAAACGAATGACCCAGACGATTGTGCACCCTGAATGCCGCCCCGATGATTGCGTGAGTAAGTTCCTGATGTGGATATCGATTCGCAGGGTATTCCCCCATAAGTTCCCCCATGTTTTGACAAAGCTACACGAAATCAGCGAAATCTGCAATCAGCGATTACATCTGTGTAATCTGCGAAAATCACACGCTCATAACGATCTTCCCAAACTGATTCCCCTCCTCCAATATTCTATGTCCCTCCCTCACCTCCTTCAAAGGCATTACTCGATCAATCACCGGTTTCAAAATCCCCTTCTCGAAAAATCCGAGGATCTTTATCAAGTCACCTTTCTTCCCCATTGTCGATCCAAGAATCTGGAGCTGCTTGTAGAACACATATCGCAAATCTGTCACGGCATCATATCCGCTCGTCGCCCCGCATGTCACCAACCGTCCTCCTTTAGTCAGACTTCGAATGCAGTCTTCCCACACCGCTTTTCCAACATGATCGAAAACCACATCGACTCCGCGTTTTCCCGTTATTCGCCTCACCTCATCGCCCATGTTCTGCCTTTCCCTGTCTATCACTTCGTCGCACCCGATCTCCCTGGCCTTTGCAATCTTCTTCTCTCCGCTCGTTACGCCAATCACTCTGGCACCGCGCAATTTCGCGATCTGAATCCCCGCGCTTCCCACGCCGCTCGATGCCCCGATCACCAACACATCTTCACCAGGCTGGACATTCGCCTTGTCCACCAGCATTTGCCAGGCCGTCAAAAAAACCAGGGCGCCTGCCGCGGCGGCCTCGAATGAGACGTTGGAAGGAAGTTTAATGACGTTTCGCGCGGGTACCGAAATGTACTCCGCATCAGCACCGTCCCTGTGTTCGCCAATAAGCTTGTAGTCCTTGCACAGGTTATCGTCTCCGTTGAGACAGTGCGCACAATGACCACATGAGATTCCCTGGGCAACAACGACCCGGTCGCCGATGGAAACGTGAAAAACGCCTTCGCCCTTCTTCGCAACGATGCCGGCTGCATCGACACCGGGGATAATCGGAAGGGGAAACCGGACACCGGGGAGGCCACGACGGACCCACAGGTCGAGATGGTTGAGGGATGTGGCCTTGATCTGGATGAGGATATCGCCCGGACCGACGGTGGGCGCGGGGATTTCCTCGAAGATGAGCTTGTCGAGACCCCCATGCTCATGAATACGTACGCAAAACATTCAGTTTGTATGGAGTGCTTCGGGAATTGGTGACGTGACGAAGGAAACCTGATAAATCTGAAGCGACGGGCTCGATGTTGTCAGAGTAAGAAGGGATTCCCCGAAGGCTTTGTTGCGAACAAGATGGAAGAGCCCCGGCCGTTCAACAAGCACAGAGGTCGAGCCGTCAGGCAACTGGCGAACATCTCCGCCGCGAATTTCTCCTTGGAGCGAAACACCACCCTGCAAGACCTGTACGGAACAGGATTCCTCCCCCTCGGGAGCCAGGACAGCGTTGACCTCCAGTGCCTCATATCTGACGCTCGCCGTACCCTTTTCCCCCGGTTGACCTGCAAATTGCATGCACTCCCGCTCATTCCTCCATTTCCCTTTCAGGTACACTCGTCCCGGAAGCAAAAGACCAGTCTCAGCATACTCCAGAGTGCTTTCAGGACTGAATCCTTCCGGATTCCCGATCGGTCCCCGGAGATATCCCAAGGCGATATCTCCCGTTGCCCTGTAGCACAGAACGCCTGGTATATCGATATCGTGAATCGGGGGCGTAAAATCCGGCAATTCCCCATGAATCCCCGCCTCAGTCAGAAGCGCCTGAAGCATCCGCTCCACCTGATCATATCCACCTTCCCCTGCGCGGGTAAATCGTATGAATCCATCTTTATCTACGAGGCACACCGTCGGCCAGACACGATTCCCGTATGCTGTCCAGACGAACCACTGATTATCGGCCAAAACCGGATATTCAATTCCAAGCCTCTTGAGGGCGTCCTGAACGTTTTCCTGTTTTGTGCCAAAATGGAATTCCGGTGTGTGTACCCCAATCACCGTCAATCCATAGTCGCCATACTTCTCAAGCCATGATTTCACATACGCAAGGGACCGCAAGGAACCGGCTGAAGCATAGTCCCAGAAATGGATCAGAACCACGTGGCCCTGAAGGTC
>JACQPU010000014.1 GCA_016207365.1 Ignavibacteriales bacterium
GGTTGTTGGGATTGATCCACATCGCAAGCATGTAGGCCAGGCGGGCAACGGGATGCGGCGGCTTTAACATCTGGCCGGCGTAAAGCGGATGAAAATAGGGATAATTATCCTTCATACGGTCTGCGACTTCCGCAAGCACGTTCTTCAGGCGGTCGTCCAGAGACACTTCTTTGTCTGAGCGGGGCAGATTGGAAAACCCCTTCTCAAGAATCTCAAGAGCATCGCGAAGAACGTTAAGCGAAGCGGAATCGAGCAATTGAGGGTGGGGGAATTTCGGGGTGCTGTTCATCTATTTCTTAATGTACTGCCAATTCCTCATTTTTCCTTGCGCTATCCAGGCAATTGCCGTCCTAAGTCGCTTTTCTCTTGTCGCCTGAGTCTTTGCCTCGGTAAGCCATTCGATGTATTCTCTCTGCTGCGAGGCGCTGAAGGAATCGAAAACTTTCCCTGCCCTCTTGTTTTTGTCCAACGCGGTCGCAAAGAACGCAGGTACCCGAACGGGCCTTGCCGGTTTCTTTTTCCGCAGTACCCTCGCTCCCCGCTTGTTCAGTTCAGCGGCCTCACGTATGTATCGGAGAAGAACGGAGTCCGTCGGCAGGTCCGTTACGGACTCGATCCGTCCAAGGTTTCCCATGGCTGAGCCCGTCGTGAAAAGCCCTTTGGGATCGCTCATGAGCGACGACTTCCAGAACCCGAACGTGCAATGCTTCTTGAATGCCGCCATGGAACACATCATGCCGTTGTAATCGAAATGAGGAAATCCCCATCGCATCGTTTCCTGAACATCCGGGCACCCCTGGTGAACAAACCGCCGCAAACGCCGGAGGATGGGTTGGGCAAATGCGGCGGATTCTGCTATGTATGCATCAATGCGCTTGTCGTGGTGCTCCATAGGAAGATCATCCTGGATGGGCTTGGCGGCTATCGCGCAATCACAACACCGAGAATCATTCCCACCGCAAGACCAGCTGTTCCCCAAAGAAGTTTTTCCATGCTGAGCCCTCGCCGTTCTGTCTCAATGATATCCTGTGTCTCTGCAAGGAGCCGATTTGTCTCTGCCAGAGAACGATCGAGTGAATCCATTTCACCCACGGCGCCCTCCAGACGACGTGAAGCCTGTTCGAAGGCCAAGGCGGATGCGCCGCTCAGGGCATCGAAGGAAGCGCGAAGCTCACTGTAACTTGCTTCCTGTTCCCGAAGCCGGATCTCCTGCAGTGAGATGATCTCATCGTACGTGTTGATGAGATTGGTCAGGGACGACGCTTTCTTCCTGAGGTCCCTGTAAGCCTGGTCATACAACCTGAATGTGACCGCGTTCAAAACGTAGGCAGTGTCACACCGGATCAGAATCTGATCTCCGGAAGTCACGAGGAGGCTTCGTATGTCGGTGCATCGATCGAGAATCATCTGAGGCTGGGCAAACGCGCCGGATGAACAGGCAATCATGCTCAGCAAAAGAACACGAATCATGGTACCCCCTTTGAATAATGCCTTCGGCTTTCTCATCCCCCTCCTCCGACCACCGGAATCTCGGGCAGTTCCCGTCCGGTGGCCTCGGCTTCCTTATAGAGTTTGCGGAGACGTTGCAGAATGACGTCTTTTTGATTTCTGAAGCGTGTGTTTCCTGCGCGCTCATTCAGGTCGAGGATCTCAACCCTTGTCTGAATGTCCTTGACGTACGAGCTGAAGCGTTGCAGGTCGCTCCGGACTGAATCCACCGCTTGACGCGCGGCAGCAAGCGTACTCAGGCCTGTATCGAGTTTTGCCTGAGCGTGCTCGAGCGCCCCGATAGCCTCATTGAGTCTGCTGTTCATGGAGAAAAACAATGCGAGCCATGCTATGAGGCCAACGGTTGCCAACCCGAGAACGAGTTTGGTGAGATTGGTCATGACTGGAATGGCGTGTAATGGATGGACAACACTTCCCCGATGTGCGAACCAAAGTAGGGAATGAACGCCGCAGAATCAAGAAGGGGCCGGATCAGGGAGGGAAACACTCAACGCGACCGTTATCCGGCGGGCAATATCAGCGATGGGCGGTTGGAATGTCTTTGGGGCCGAATTTTGTCAGCATCACGGCCCGGGCCTTGGGTCTGTCAAAGGACGGAACAACAAGGAGGGCTTCTTTCGGATTCTCGGCCTCGATGATCGCCCATCCGCAGTGCTCACCGTCCTTGCAACCCCAGTCGAAGTGGGTGATGTATCCAGCAGCCTCAATGTGCTGGATCGTCTTTGTGCATTCTTCGACTGTGTGGGGAGAGATGATCAGATAGCGATTCATGAACAAATTCCTACTTGAGAAGCATCATTCGTCTGACAACCGTTGTGTTTTCGAACTCGAGGCGATAGAAATAGAGACCTGACGGCAGCGTGGGTGCGGAAAACGTAACCCGAACGACTCTCCCTGCCTCGGCGAGTCCGTCGAACAGGCTCGCAACCTCCTGCCCGATCATGTTATATACCTTCAGCGTTGCTTTTCCATCCCTCGGCACGGTGAATTCGATCGATGTGGATGGATTGAACGGGTTGGGGTAGTTGGAATTCAGAGCCAGTTGCTTTTCGGCAAGACCTATTTCAACTTCCGATGCCGAATGATACAAATATGAACCGTCGAAATCAATTTGCCTGAGTCTGTAGGCGTATCGTCCGGCCGGTACGTTCACATCGACAAAAGAGTACTCACGAGGCTGCGACGATGTGCCCGCTCCCTGGACGAATCCAATTGTGACCCAACCGCCACCGTGCGCCACAGGTCTTCGCTCGATTTCAAATCCATAGTTGTTGGTCTCCGTTGCCGTTGACCA
>JACQPU010000213.1 GCA_016207365.1 Ignavibacteriales bacterium
GAATTGTGTGAATAGTCATATTTGTTATTAGTTATTGGTTATTGGTTTTTTGGTTTATTGGTCATGGGTTATATTCTGCCAGTGCTGCTGATGAAGCAATGATTGTTGATGCTCCGGCCGAGCGCAATGCGTGAGCGCACGATACGATTGTCGCCCCTGTCGTAATGACGTCATCAACGATTATGCAGGTTTTTCCTCCGAGCCCGTGCATCTTCTTCCGCACGGCAAAGGCGCCTTCGACATTCTTCTGACGTTCCACAGCATCCAGTTTCGTCTGTGTCTGAGTCGGCCGCGTTCGCTCAAGCACTCCCGTGACCACGGGCCAGCCGGTGCGATCGGAAATTCCGCGAGCAATGCTCTCGGCCTGATTGAATCCTCGTTCACGATGCTTTGCGCGATGCAGTGGCACCGGCACAATAGCATCAGCGCCGATGCCCCACTCGTTCATCTGCTCACCCAGCACCCCGCCAATCATCCTTCCGGCCGACTGAAATCCTTCGTATTTCAATGCATGCGCCAGGGTCTGAAACGTGCCCTCCTTCTCGAACACAAAGACGCTTACAAAATCGTCAACGACCGCTGAATCGAGCAGCCGTGTTCGCGTTTGTACATACAAGCTGTGAGAGCGGGAAACCAGCGGTATGCACTTCCAGCATGACCGGCAGAGGTGACGGTCATCCTCTTCGAGAACAGCACGACAATGCAGACAGGTGGGAGGAAAGATGAAATCAGTGAGTGGTTGGAGAAGTGAAGCAATGCCCCCCATTTGGTTATTAGTTATCGGTTATTAGTTATTGGTTATTGGCCGTTGATGAAATGAATCAATACTAGTGATTCATCCCCTGTTTCAATCTCTCTATCTCGTCTCTGAGCTCTGCGGCGCGTTCGAATTCGAGGTCCTTAGCAGCGCGTTTCATCTCTTCCTGGAGTTCTTCCAGAAGATCCTTCCGCTGATCGGGACTGAGGTACTTGACGACGGTATCGGAGACCATTCCGACGCGCTTCCCTTTTCTCGCCTCGCGCGCGGCACGAACATCAGCCACCGCAGTACCGGCCAGTACTTCCTCGATGCTTTTATAGATGGTTTCCGGTCGGATACCGTGTTCTTCATTGTACGCCACCTGTTTCTCCCTCCGCCGGTTCGTCTCTTCAATCATCCTCTGCATGGAGCCGGTCATTGTATCGGCATAGAGAATCACTTTGCCATTGACATTCCGCGCGGTTCGACCGGCGGTCTGAATCAACGAACGATCGGACCGGAGAAAACCCTCCTTGTCGGCATCAATGATGGCCACCAGGGACACCTCGGGGAGATCCAAGCCTTCGCGAAGGAGGTTTACGCCGACGAGGACATCGAATCCACCCAGCCGGAGATCGCGCAGAATTTCCACACGCTCGAGCGCATCCACTTCCGAATGGATGTACCTCACCTTCACACCGATCTCGAGCAGATATTCCGTCAGATCCTCTGCCATTCTCTTTGTTAACGTTGTCACCAGCACGCGCTCTTTCCTTGCGGCCCTCTCCCGGATCTCAGCGATAAGGTCGTCGATCTGATTCTTGCTCTTCCGAACCTCGACCACGGGGTCAACGAGACCCGTCGGACGGATTACCTGTTCAACAACGACGCCGAGGCTCTTCTTCAATTCGTAGTCGCCGGGGGTCGCGCTGACGAAAATCACCTGGCCAACCATGTCTTCCCATTCCTTAAACGTCAACGGACGGTTGTCGAGGGCCGACGGGAGTCTGAATCCGTACTCGACAAGCGTTTCTTTCCTGGACCGGTCGCCGTGATACATCCCGCCGATCTGTGGAACGGTGACGTGTGATTCATCGATGACGGTGACAAAATTCTTAGGGAAATAATCAAGCAGGCAGTATGGCCGTGAGCCCGCAGGTCGCCCGGACAGATGGCGCGAATAATTCTCGATTCCCTGGCAATACCCGACCTCTCTGAGCATCTCCAGATCAAACCTCGTTCGCTGTTCCAGCCTCTGCGCTTCCAAGAGCTTCCCAAGAGAGCGGAGTTCAGCCAGACGCTCCTTCAATTCCGATTCAATCGCTCCTATCGAGCGCTCGACTGTTTCCCTCGATGTCACAAACTGTTTCGCGGGATACACAACCTCGTATTCCGTCTCACCCAGCACCCGCCCATCGGTTTTGTTGATATAGGAAATCCGCTCAATCACGTCTCCAAAGAATTCCAGCCGAAGCGCTTCTTCGTTTTCATACCCCGGGATCACTTCGACGACATCGCCACGAACTCTGAACGAGCCGCGCGAGAACTCATAGTCATTGCGAACATAGAGCAGATCGAGCAGCCGCCTCAGCAGTCCGGTGCGGGAAATCTTGTCACCCTTGCGAACCACGAGCGTTTGTCCGATCCATTCTTCAGGAGCTCCGATGCCGTAGATGCAGCTGACGGAAGCAACGACGATGACGTTCGGATCGCCGCTGAGGAGCGCGCTCGTCGCACGCAGGCGGAGGCGGTCAATTTCATCATTAAACGAGGCGTCTTTGGAAATGTAGGTATCCGTTGTGTGAACGTAGGCTTCCGGATGGTAGTAGTCGTAGTAACTGATGAAGAACTCGACGCGATTTTTCGGAAAGAAACCCTTGAACTCTGCATAGAGCTGTGCCGCAAGGGTCTTGTTGTGCGACATCACCAGGACGGACTTGTTCAGCTCCTTGATGACATTGGAAACCGTGTAGGTTTTTCCGCTTCCTGTCACACCAAGGAGCGTCTGAAAGCGGTCGCCGCGCTTCAGGCCCTCGAGAAGCTGGCGGATCGCTTCAGGTTGGTCACCGCTTGGGCGATAATCAGAAATAAGGTTGTAGGCCAATTAGTTCAAGGTTTAAGGTTCAAGGAGGCAAGATGGCGCTGAGACCGTCGATAACCGATTTTTTTGACTTTTTAATTTGAATTTTAAATTACGCGGGTTTCTGCTCTTGCTGCTTTTCTTGCCCCTGATTTCTCGCGATAAACAAGAACGCGTCTGCCACAAACTCCGCGGCATTGGTTATGAATGATTCCGGGATTCCCTTTTTCAATTGATCGTACATGAACGGATTTCCGCCGGCGGAGATGCTGAGATTCGGATTAATGACGATTGCCCGTGTCGCTCCTGAACAGGTCATATTCACCCGCGTTTTGACATTCGGAAAATTCGCCTCGACCACCGGCTCAATAACAACAGGTTGGCCCATGACCTTCATGGCCGTGGGAGAGTCAGCCACGACATCGATATTCTGAGATTTCAGAAACGAAACACTTTCATATACCACGCGCTGGGCGACGGCGGCAACTTCCATGGCGATCGTCCGCATCTTGTCGCGCTCAGTGGCAAACTTGCTCCATTCCTTGACAGCGTTCATTAAAAGCGTTTTTGAGGCCTCGTTCATGGCGATCTCCCTGCTTGTGTATCATCTAATATACCTGATCTGTGCGTGTTTTTCAATCGCACACTGTGCCTTGCTTCAGCGGACAGTGTTTTGTAGGTTTGCTGTCATGAGAATCGCCGTGTACCTCGCACTCCTCGTTGCGTTCCTCGCTTGCAGCGAGGGAGGTCGTCTAGAACCCACCGAGAAGGAATCGCGACTGGTCAGAGCATACGCCGAAATGATTCTCCATCGTGAACAGTTCGTTCGCTCGAGCTCATGGGAAAACGTCGAGATGTATCGTCAGCAGGTTGACTCGATTCTTTGGAAACACGGATTCATGAGGGAGGAATTCATCGATTCCTTTGAGAGCCTCGTTGAAACGCCCGACCGGTTTGATCCGCTGTTTAGGCTTCTTTCAAGCGACCTCCAGCAACATTCCCCCAGGTGACCGGCCCCGCACATCTGAATTCCAGATGAATGAAATCCAGGTTCAGGTGTATCATAAGGTGAGAGCACAATTGCCTTGATGTCCGACCCGGATCAACATTCCGAAACAGACCTGATTGTCAGGTGCCAGCAGGGCGACAAGGAGGCTTTTTCTGTTCTTGTGAACCGATACATGAAGCAGGCATATTACACTGCCCTGGGATTTGTTGGAACGCATGATGACGCGCTGGACCTCTCGCAGGAGGCGTTCGTACGGGCGTACCGCGCCATCGGGCGATTTGATGTTCGCAAGAAGTTCTTCACCTGGTATTATCGGATCCTTCGCAATCTTTGTCTGAACGCGCTCCGGGACCGGAAGCGCCGTGAAATCCCGCTTGGTCTGACGGAAGATACCGGCGGAGGAAGCAGCGACGGAGGAGAAGGAGCTGCCGCACTGGAAAACAAACTCGACAGGGACGAATTGCACCGCAAGGTATGGGACGCTTTGTGGAAGCTGGACGTCGAGGATCGCGAGCTCATCGTCGCCAGGGACATCCTCGACACATCGTATGAAATGCTGGCAGCGCTCATGGATTGCCCCGTTGGAACGGTGATGTCCCGACTCTACCATGCGAGGCGTCGCTTGAAAGACGTGTTCACCGGGAGGAAGGCCTAGGCCATGCAATTGGCGGAGCGAGAAAGCATGCTTCTGGAAAAAGCTTTGAGTGGAGCGCTGTTGGCGGAAGAACGTAAAGAATTCGAGCGCCTGTTGCAATCGCGGCCCGACATCAGGGCAGAATGGGAATCAGTTAATTCACTTCAGGAGGTGACATCAGCCATGAGATTCAAGAAAGCACCCGAAGAAACATGGGACCAGTATTGGGCGGGGGTCTATTCAAGAATGGAACGGGGGATCGCCTGGCTTTTGATCAGCGTCGGAGCGGTTGTGCTTCTGGCACTGGCGGCTTATGAGGCCGTTCTTTCATTTGTTGAGACCCCCGATATTCCGCTTGCAGTGAAACTCGCAACGGGGGCTCTCGTTGCTGGGCTGGCAGTCTTGATTGTTTCGATTGCCCGGGAAAAGTGGTCCATGCGAAAGTCAGACAAATATAGGGAGGTCGTACGATGATTATCGTCACGTCCAGCAGCATAGCAGGAAAGCGTATTGTGAAGTCGCTGGGTCTTGTACGAGGGAACACGATTCGCGCACGGCACATTGGGAAGGACATCCTTGCGGTGTTCAAGAATATCTTTGGCGGCGAAATCGAAGAATACACGAAGCTGCTCGCCGAATCGAGGGACCAGTCGATCGATAGAATGAGCCGCGCGGCTGAATCCCTCGGAGCGGATGGTATTGTCGATGTGAGATTTTCAACAAGCTACATCATGGCAAATGCAGCTGAAATCATGGTGTTCGGCACGGCGGTGGTTCTGGAAGATGAGAAATAAAGGCTCTTCAGAGTCCCGGATCGAATTGATGCCGGCGGGTGGTGCTCTCATCCTTTCGGATTCTCGGACGGTCAGGAATCATAGTATTTCGTCAGCTGCGAACCAAGATACTTGATTACTGCAGCCACTACGCCGATGTCATCGAGGAAACCCACCACCGGGGTAAAATCCGGTATCGAATCGAGGGGAATGATGAAGTACAGAAGAGCGGCGACAACAATGGACTTCCGGGCCCAGTGCACTTCCGGATCTGTCATGTAACGAAACAGCGCAATCAGATGGTTCGCAAATCTGATGTTCTTCCCCACGCGCCTGAGTTTCTCCTCAAACCGGTCGGCTACATACTCAGCTTCCCTTCGATACCGTTCTTCTGTGCTTAACGGGATATCGTAGCTCATCATCTGACTCCTCTTTTGCGTTCAAATTCCTTCACCACCTCACCCATGACCACCGGTTGTTCGTTCCTGCGTCTGAGCGCGCTCACGACTTTACCTGCTTTCTTTGCATCAATAATCAGCACAAGTCCGATGCCCAGATTAAACGTCCGCCTCATGTCCTCTTCCGGAACGCCGCCCGTCGTTTGAATCAGCCGGAACAGCGCGGGCCGCTCCCACGCGTGCCAGTCGATTCTGATCCCAAGACCCCTGGGAATGACGCGCATCGTGTTTCCCCGGATACCGCCCCCGGTGATATGAGAAATTGCATGCACGGCATTCAGGGAAAGGAGAGGAAAAACGGATTTCAGGTACGATCGATGAATCCTCATGAGCGCATCTCCGAGCGTGGTACCGAGCTCCTCAAAATACTCGTTGATGGAGTATTTGTTCAACAACGCGGCCCTGGCAAGCGAATAACCATTGGTGTGGAGCCCGGTGGATGGAAGACCAACAAGAATATCGCCCGCGCGGATTTTCTTTCCTGTGAGGATCTTCGATTCTTCCACAACGCCCACAATCGTCCCAGCCAGGTCGTACTCGCCATCGGCGTACATCCCCGGCATCTCCGCCGTTTCTCCTCCGATGAGCGAGCTCTTGTTTTCCTTGCAAGCCTTGATAAACCCCTGAATAACCTGTTCTCCGACGGACGGGTTGAGCTTGCCCGTAGCAAAGTAGTCCATGAAAAAGAGCGGCTTTGCACCGCAGGCCAGAATATCGTTCACGCAGTGGTTGACGAGATCCTGTCCGACAGTGTGATGGCGGTTCATGGCAAAAGCGACTTTCAACTTTGTGCCCACACCATCCACGCTGCTCACCAGGACCGGCCTGTGGATGTTTCCGAACGACGCCCTGAAAAGTCCCCCGAACATTCCGATGTCGGCAAGGACATGACGGGAAAACGTGGAGCGGACTCCGGTTTTGATGCGGCGGACAAGCTCTTCACCCGCATCGATGTCCACGCCGGCCTCTTTGTACGACGTGCGCACAGTCTGTTCAGACATGCTCATGATGTCAAGATGGCAATAAATTCGGTTCCGTGCAAACGGGGTAGGAGTGAATTACACAATTGCGAAAATCAGCTTGCTTGATTACATTGTTGTCTCATTTCTTAAGATCGGATCAATGTCGACGGCTGTTCTTCGGGGCGCGAGTACGCTGCTGACTGTGTCAAAAATCATTTGTGTCGGTCGTAACTACGCGGCGCATGCTCAGGAAATGAAGGCCGACCTTCCCGAACAACCGGTTCTGTTCCTCAAACCACCCAGCGCGATCGTTCAGGATGGCGAGTCGGTCGTTCTCCCTCCCATCTCCACCGATCTTCATCATGAGGTGGAGATGACTGTGTTGATTGGTCGAGGGGGCAGGCATATCGAAGCACGGTCAGTTCTCTCCCACGTTGCGGGGTACGGCGTAGGCCTCGACATGACATTACGAGATGTACAGAGTGAAGCAAAGAGGAAGGGTTTGCCCTGGTCGCTTGCCAAGGGATTTGACACCTCAGCACCGCTTTCGGTCTTTGCCCCTGCGGACAGGATCCCGGATCCCCACGCGCTGGAAGTTGGGCTTCGGGTGAACGGAGCGCTGCGTCAACGCGGGAACACTTCGGCGTTCATTTTTCGCCTCGATCGTCTGATCTCATACATTTCCGACTATTTTACCCTCGAGCCGGGTGATGTGATTTTCACAGGAACACCGGAAGGTGTCTCCAGGACGGTGCCCGGCGACATCCTTGAAGCCTGGATGGGTACTCCGGGAGGGTCGCCTGCAACCACGCTCACTGTTCGGATCGAGTCGGCATGACGCGAATTGTTCAGTTTCTTAACAATTACCGCAACGCGATTCTCGCCTGGCTCCTCATTGCAGCGCTGATCATCGTGGGGATTGAGCTCGGCGTGGACAGAACCGTTCTTGGTTTTACGGTGCTGATCATCGGCCTTTTGGGAGAGGCATTCACAGCTCTCATGGCGTGGATATCGCTCGTGCCGGTCGTCGGACCTTTGATTGCCAAGGTGCTTGCCCTTCCGTTCTTCTGGCTCCTGAACGGCGTTGGGTACCTTGCTTCGGTCGTTGCCATCAAGCAGGGATTTGCCCGGGACGTCATTAATACCCGGGTTTTGACGATCACCCTTTTGATCGGCGTCACGATAGGCTACATCCTCGGCAAACTTCTTTGAAATTCGTTCGCTTTTTTTTGCATTTGAGCGCACGGAGTTTTACCTTGCCGCTGCGCCTCATCTCCGGATTCTTTGACCAACGCGTTTCACCTGTGAGAAGTACATGGGCAAGATC
>JACQPU010000207.1 GCA_016207365.1 Ignavibacteriales bacterium
ATCGGTCCCAACGGAGCCGGGAAGAGCACATTGCTGAGACTGCTCAACGGCTTGTTAAAACCGAGCGCAGGCGCGGTCACAGTGGAAGGGCTTGATACGCGTGACGTTCCGACTGCCCGGCTCGCCGCCAAGATTGCAGTCACCTTCCAGCATCCAGCGGACCAGATTTTTTCCTCAACCGTTCTGGGAGAAGTACGCTATGGACCGCGGAACTTGGGCCGGTCGGATCCGGACGGAAACGCCCGGCGTGCACTCGAGTTGTTTGACCTCGACCAGTATTCCTCCGCACATCCGTATGATCTTCCACCTTCCCTGCGACGGCTGCTCACCATCGCGTCCGCGGTTGCTATGGGATCGCCTTTTCTTGCGTTCGATGAACCGAGTGTTCATCTGACACAACCAGAGCGAATGGTTTTTCTACGAGTCCTGCGTCAACTGGGATCGGAGGGACGCACCTTTATCATCGTGTCACACGACCTTGAGTACTTTTTGCCGATTTGTACGAAGGTGGTGGTGATGGAAGGCGGTACTGCGAGAGTATTGTCGAAAGCAGATTATGTAAGAGACAGCAGGGCGGGCACCGCGTGAAGCTTATCGCTCCGGAATGATAATTCGGTCGCCGGCTTTCAGGCCTTCGGCCAGGTCGTTCGCCTGACGGAGCTGATCAAGGCTCACGCCGTACTTCTTGGAAATGCTCCAGAGGGTCTCTCCTTTTTGAACGCGGTGAATTTTTCCCTCATGAGAGGATACAGATTCCGATGATGGACTGCCGCTCCCCAGATCTTCAACTGTTCGCCCGCGACCCGGAGCCGGAATAAGTTTTGTACGTTCCTCGGGTTCGCCATAAACGTCGAGAGCTTGCCCCGCATAGATTCTGCTCCCCCGCAGGTTATTCCAGCTCTTCAGATCGTCGATAGTTATTCCATATTGTCGGGCGATTTTTTCCAGTGTATCGCCGGAGCGAACCGTATAGCGGAGCCATCCGTTCCCCCGATTGGCTGCAGTCGTGCGGGTGGCCGTTGCGGGAACTTCCTGCACTGTCAACAGAGCCTGCTTTTCCGCAAACGACATCTGATTGATTCTCCCAAGCCTCTCGACACCCGATTGGTCAATCCAGACATCAAGTTTCTGCCCCGGATAGATATGGCTTCCATAAGCAATGTCATTCCAATTCCGGATGTCGCTGGCCCGCACTCCGTACCATTCCGCGATATGCCCGATTGTATCACCGCGCTTCACGCGGTATTCAAGATTGACTTTCCCCTGAGTTGAACGAACCCTCCTGCCGCTAGACCTTGCAGCAAGCGCCTGCGTACGCTCGCCCGGGGATGACGACCTGCCGAAGCGGACCGGTTTGTGTTCCTTTGAATAGTCAAATGGCTGTTTTTCCGCGATCGCGGACTCGGGAATCGGAATTGCGAGATTTGCGCCTATCGTCAAACGGCGCTCACTCTTGATGTTATTCACTTCCTTCAGGATATCAGCCGTCAAACCGTATCGTCGTGCAATGGCGGCGAGCGTTTCCCCGCGCTTCACAATATGCACGGCCCAATCCCGTTTTTTCTCCGCAGGAATCTTCTCATAGTTTTCCGCAAACAACGCGCCAGATCCATGGGGAACACGCAGCCGGTATCCCAACACGCCCGGCGGCGTGCACCAGCGAAGGAGCTCCGGGTTCAGTTCCCGAAGCACTGCCGCATCCGTGCCGGCGCATTCTGCCAGGAGACGAAGATCGACGCAATCGTCAATTGATACCACGTCGTATGCCAGCGAGTCCGCAAGCTCGATCCCTGAAAATCCATGACGTTCGGGATACATTGCAATACGGGTGACAGCAATGTACTGTGGAATATAGTTACGGGTCTGTCGCGGAAGGTGGTTCCTTAGTTCCCAGAAGTTCGTCGATCCGCTCCTCCGGATTGCCCGGAAGATCCTTCCGGGTCCGGCATTGTACGCCCCAAGCACCAAATACCAGTCACCAAACTCGCCATAGAGGTCTTTGAGGTGTCTGGCCGCCGCCCTCGTCGACTTCTCAAAGTCCCTTCGCTCGTCGTACCACCAGTTTCCCCGAAGGCCGTACAGACGGCCCGTCCCGCTCATAAACTGCCACAAACCCACTGCTTTCACCCATGACCGGGCGTCAGTCCGAAGCCCACTTTCAGGCATGGAAAGATAAACAAGTTCCTGCGGGACGCCCTCTTCGGCAAAGATCCGCCTCATCATTGGAAAAAACTTTCCGGACAAATGGAGCCATCGTTCCATATGCTCACGGCCCTTGCCGAGAAAAAACTGGATGTTCCGCTCCACTGCATCATTGTACGGAAGCAAGACATCCGTTCCGACAAACTCCTCCGTCGGTATGCCAGTGACATGCTCTTCTTCCGGCCGTTCGACTTCGAAACTCAGCTTTTCCCGAAGGGCAAACACCGAGGCATCCGGACCAAGCTCGTCGATGAGCTGGATGTATTTCTCGTAGTCTTCAATGATGCTTCTGCTCAAATCAGTAAAATCGGAATTCGACTCAATTTCGGGGTAGTAGCTCAGTTCATTGAGAATTTCAATAGCCTGCTCAAATCCTTGCTGTGAAGCGGTTGTGTCTCCAAGTTCCTGGGCGGTGAGCGCATCGAGATACAACTGCCGTGCCTCTTCAAGCCTCCTTGCTATCAACTCCGACTCTCCCGTCGAGTCGGGGAAGAGGACCAGTAAAGAGTCGGAAGGCAATAAGACGGCAAGGGTATCACCAACCGCCATCGTCTCTGGATTCGATGAAAAGACGGGTGCAACTCTTACATCTGGCGTTTCTTTGACCGATGGCGGCTGGGGATCACCCTTTTCTTTCTCTTGTGACTGCACTGCCGTGGAGGACTGCCTCCTGGAGACGGTTTGCTCTGTCGAGCAGCCCAGGAGAAGACCAACAACGATAAGGGAAACATATCTATGCACTGGTTCTCATCCTCACTGAATTGTTAGAAAACGTTACAATATAAGCGTCAACGGAAAAAGAATCAAGGAAAGTATGAAGGGGGTGATTCAAATCCTTGAAAAAACGCAATTTCCGTCACAACGGAATATTCCCGTGCTTTTTCTTCGGATTGGAGTCAACCTTGTTTCGAAGGAAATGAAGAGCCTTAATGAGTCTCGGACGCGTTTCGCTCGGAGCGATAACTTCGTCGACATATCCCCGCTCAGCCGCGATGTAAGGATTCGCGAATTTATCGCGATACTCTGCCACTTTTGCCGCGATCGCCGCTTCTTTGTCCTGGCTGGCGGATATCTCTTTTCGAAAGATGATCTCAACTGCCCCTTTGGGTCCCATCACGGCAATCTCAGCCGATGGCCAGGCAAAGTTCATATCACCCCTGATGTGTTTGGAATTCATCACATCATAAGCTCCACCGTAGGCTTTTCGGGTAATAACGGTTACGCGTGGCACGGTTGCTTCGCAGAAGGCATATAACAGCTTCGCGCCGTTTTTGATAATGCCGCGCCATTCCTGGTCCGTGCCGGGTAAGAAACCGGGCACGTCCTCGAAGACGATGAGCGGGATATTGAATGCGTCGCAGAAACGGACAAACCTGGCTCCCTTGACCGATGAATCGATGTCGAGAACCCCTGCCAGGACGGATGGTTGGTTTGCGACAATGCCCACTGTGTGGCCGTCAAGACGGGCAAATCCCACTATAATATTCGGCGCAAACAGTTCATGAACCTCCAGGAATTCCCCGCTGTCCATCACCGCTTTGATTACTTCCTTCATATCGTACGGCTTGTTCGGATTTTCCGGAATCAGCGAATCGAGCTTTTCGTCGCGGCGGTCGGGATCATCGCCCATGTCCACAACGGGGGCATCATCGACATTATTCGACGGAATGTAGGAAAGGAGCTTCTTGATTGTCTCGAGACACTCCCCCTCGTTCTCAGCGGCAAAATGGGCCACGCCGCTTTTCGTGGCATGAGTCATTGCTCCCCCGAGATCCTCAAACGATACATCTTCATGCGTCACGGTCTTCACCACGTTGGGGCCGGTAACGAACATGTAGCTCGTATGCTTGACCATGACAACGAAGTCTGTTATCGCGGGGGAGTACACCGCCCCGCCTGCGCAGGGACCCATAATGGCCGAGATTTGGGGAACAACACCTGAGGCGAGCGTATTCCGGAGAAAAATGTCGGCATATCCTCCAAGACTTACAACGCCCTCCTGGATCCTCGCGCCCCCGGAATCATTCAGACCGATTACAGGTATACCCACCTTGAGGGCGTGATCCATCACGCGGCAGATCTTCTCGGCATGTGCTTCGGACAGCGATCCGCCGAACACGGTGAAATCCTGACTGAACACGGCAACAGGACGGCCATCCACAGTTCCGTATCCTGTTACAACGCCGTCGCCAAGGAATTTCTGCTTGTCGAGACCGAAATCCGTTGAACGGTGTTTGACAAACATTCCAAGTTCTTCAAAACTTCCCGGATCCAACAACAGATCCAGCCGTTCGCGCGCGGTGAGTTTTCCCTTCTTGTGCTGGTCCTCAATGCGTTCCTGTCCCCCGCCTTCAAGAGCCTTCCTGCGCAGCTCCTGAAGCCGCTGGATATCCTGTGAGCTCATGGATGTGTTCCTGTTGGTGGGAAAAGCGAATAGAAAAATATAGGAAAGGCGGAAGGCTTATGCAAGGAAGGAGTGTTTTCGCAGCAGAAGGTCACACGAATCGCGGTGGAAGGGGAAAATATGGTGCATCGCGGAAATGATCACTCATACCTGAGAGCATCAATAACATTGGATTGAGCGGCTTTCCAGGCAGGATAAAGACCAAAGAAAATGCCTACAAAGGCGGCGAAAACGAAACTCATCACGATAGCCTGGAGGGAAATTGACGAGGGCAGATTTCCGTAGGCGGTCAGCATATTGGACCCGCTTATGCCAAGACCGATCCCGATCAGTCCGCCCACGATACTCAGCACAACGGATTCAATGAGAAACTGCAACATGACATCCGTCTTTCGGGCACCGATTGCTTTTCGGATTCCAATCTCTCTGGTCCGTTCGGTCACCGAGACGATCATGATATTCATGATCCCGATTCCTCCCACGAGGAGGGATACAGCGGCGATTCCGGCGAGGAGAAACGTGAACGTTTGCTGTGTTTCCTGGACTGTTGTGATAATATCGGCTTGATTCCTGATCGAAAAATCGTTGTCCTGGTCTTCACGCAATTTGTGTTCTCTTCGGAGGACGCGTTCGATGTTCAGAAACGCTTCATCCATGCGCTGATCGCTCACGACCTTGACGGTCACCTGACTCAGGTAATCCACCCCAAAGACTCTTCGCTGGGCTGTAGACAGCGGAATGATAACCTGGTCGTCGGGATTCTGCCAGCCGCTTTGACCTTTGGACTCCAGGATCCCAATCACTTCAAACGACTGGCCTGCAATGCGAATGGATTGTCCGATCGGATCGACATTTTCGAACAGATTTTCGGCAATTGTTCTTCCTATAACAGCGACCTTGCTGTAGGAGCGCTCTTCCGAATGAGTGAAGTAGCGGCCTGACGCGGCCGAGAAATTCCGAACGTACTCATATTCGGGTACAGTCCCAACAACCCGCGTATTCCAGTTCTTGTTCTTGTACTTGACCTGGGCGTTGCGCGAGAACTCCGGCACAACAGCTTCAGCAGCGTCGACCTGATTGCCTACAGCTTGCGCATCGGCGTTACGAAGCCGAATACTTGTCCCCGACATGATCACGGTAACGCCGCCTCCCCGCTGGGCGCCGGGACTGATAAACAGGAGATTTGAACCGAGGGCCTGAATGCGTTCAGTGACGGCCTTTTGCGCACCTTCGCCAATGGCGATCATAGTAATGACCGCGGCTACGCCGATGATGATCCCCAGCATGGTAAGGAGCGCGCGCAGTTTGTTGGCGAACAGTGCACCGAGCGCTGTCAGGAAGCTCTCAGAGACGTTCATCGATCAGCGCCTCCCACCACCGTCTGTGGACACACGAGGCATTCCTTGCATGCTGCGCATACGTTCCGTAAACTGTTCACTTGCGAGCTTGGCACGTGAGATGCTCGTAATCCGCACCTCGTCTCCCTCTTGAACCCCCTCGAGAATCTCTGCCACGTCGTAATTGTTCGCACCGACCTTAACAATCCTGGGAACGAACGCTCCCCCCACATTGACCTCGACAATCCGCTCCCGTGCAACATTGTTCTGAGTGGCCTGGGTCTGCCTCCGTCCACCTCCATCGCCGCGCATGAAACCACCTCCCTGACTGCGCATTTGGTCAAAGTAGCGCTGACGCTCTTCCGGCGACATTGCCTGAATCCTCTGTCGCATTTGCTCTCTGAATTTTTGCTGTTCGTCGGGGGACATACTCATAAACTGGGCGCGACGCTCATCCGGATCCTGCAGGTTCCCGGATTTCACAATCCCGTCCTTTTTTGTCGAGTCCTCCCCGGTGGGCTGGGACTCACCAAGAGACGCGAGGAGCGCGCGACCCTGCTCGCTTCGGGGATCCTTGAGAGCCTCGGTCGGAAGAAGCAACACATTGCGCCTTTTAAAGATCTCGATATCCACCGACGTGCTCATTCCGGCCTTCAGCCGCCCCCCAATGTTTCTCACGAGCACAATCACGTTGAACGTCGTAACATTCTGCTGCGTCTTTCCTAATGGCGAAATTCTTATAACCTCACCATTGAGCGCATCATCGGGAAATGCGTCAGCCACCACGCGCGCAGATTGACCGACTTGAACCTTGCCGATATCCACTTCATCGACATTGGTTTCCACATACACTTCACTCATATCGGCAATGGTGGCCAATGTTGTTCCGCCACTGACGTTCAAAGTGCCCGATGAAATGATTTGCCCGCGGGAAACGCTCCGGCTCAGGATGACCCCTGTGATCGGAGAAAGTACCCGCGTATCGCGCAGCCGCTCGTCGGCCGACGAGAGGTTTGCTCGGGCTTTCACAAGTTGTGCTTCGGCTCTGACCTTTTCCAAATTAGCCTGGTCTCGTTCCTGTTCAGAGATGAGGCTCTTTTCGAAAAGTTCCAGCGCGCGGCGGTGATTATTTTCCTGTTGCTTCAGGTTCGATTCCGCCACCGCGAGGTCCGCCTTTGCCTGCTCGTAATCGTTTTGCGCGGTCGTTCGATCCAGCTCGATCAACAGCTCCCCCTTCTGCACCGTCTGACCTTCCTCAAACGTTAACGCAACGATCTGTCCGCTCGCCTTCGACTTGATTTCCACTCTGTCGATCGGCTGGACAACGCCGTTGGCAGATACCGTGAGATCAAGATTGCCACGTTCGACTTTGACGATGCGGCTCAATTGTGCACGATTCTCGGTTGCGACTTCCTTGCTGCCGTTTTGAAGAAGGTAGTAGCCACCTGTGA
>JACQPU010000210.1 GCA_016207365.1 Ignavibacteriales bacterium
GGGGAAAGGGACGGGGCTGGGATTGTCAGTGGTGTACGGCGTGGTGAACTCACACGAAGGATTCATTACGGTCCAGAGCGAACCGGGGCTCGGTTCGGAATTCGCGCTGTTCTTTCCCCTCATGATGGAGGCCGGTGCTGTGCGGCGGCGGGGACGACAACAGCGCCTTCCAAGAGGGCGCGAGAGTGTACTGGTCGTCGATGACGAAGAGCATGTTGGAGAAGTCATCGGAGGAATGCTGAAGAATCTTGGATATAGGGTTTCCGTGGCGAAGAGCGGTCAGGAGGCCGTTTCATTGATGGAAACAAAGAAGCGCTTCGATGCGGTTGTGCTTGACATGAACATGCCTGAGATGGGAGGGCGGGAAACATTTTATCGTTTGAAGGAACTTGATCCCGATGTGCGCGTGGTGATTTCCACAGGATACTCCAACACAAGCATTGATGGCACACCGCTGCGCGATGCCATCGATGGTTTTCTGCAAAAGCCGTATCAGCTTGAGGAGCTTTCCAAAACTATGCGCGAAGTCTTTGCCCGCCGGTAGTTGCCTTGCCTTGCAAGTCCCCCAAATAATCGGTACCATAGCTCGTTCGCTTGCGCGCTTTTGCAGCTGCACCTATGAAAACCCTCGAGTCATTTGCGGCCGAGCTGAAGAGGCATAGGGTCGAGAAAAACATCTCGCTGATGGACATCTCCGCCGCCACACGCATCAATCTGAAATTTCTTGAGGCCATTGAGGCTGGCAACTTCGCCATTTTGCCTCAGACCTACGTGCGGGCGTTTCTGCGTGAATACGCCGATACGGTGGGTATCGATCCGGAGGCCGCGCTCAAAACCTATGAATCCATTACGCGACAGAAGCAACTGAGTGAGGCGGAGGGAACCGCGCAGCGATCCCGGCCGGCCTCCGGAAGCCCCCCCCAACCGGGGCCTCTGGGGACCGTCGCATCCTTTGCCAGACAGAATGCGCTGTTTGTCGCTTTCGTCCTCATTGTTGCCGTGTTTGTCGTTTACCTTTTCCGTCAGACCGCCGACGCCCCGAAAGCGACCGCCATCGCCGAAACACCTTTTGACAATGTCGTTCGGGAGAATACAGCAGCCCTCGCAACGCGGGATACCGTAGTAGCGTTACCGGCAATCACGAGTCCTTCCATTGCAGACAGCCTTTCTCTCGTCATGCTCACCACCGATTCTGTCTGGATGACCATTACGCTGGATAATGGTCCCACCCGCGAGTATCTGTTTGCTCGCGAACGCCGCGGCCGCTGGACGGCAAAAGAATCCTTTACGGTCACTATGGGCAACGCGGGTGGCGCCGTGTTCACGCTCAACGGCAAGAATCTTGGCTCCCTCGGCAAACCCGGGGCCGTGATCCGGAATGTCCGGATTACAGCGGCAAACCTCGCAACACCCTGAGGTTGAAGTCGTGAGCACGTCGGTACAGCGTCAGCGCAAATCTGTGGTCAGGCGGATTGAACGGCTGCGAAACGAGATCCGTGACCATGACTATCGCTACTATGTCCTCGCGGAGCCTGCGATACCGGATAAAGACTATGACCAGCTTCTGCAACAGCTTACGCGTCTTGAAGAGGAATTTCCGGAGCTTAAGACTCCTGATAGTCCGACCCAGCGTGTGGGCGGACAGGTCACCAAGGAGTTTCCAACTGTTGTCCATGACGTTCCGATGCTCAGCCTCGCAAACACGTACAGCGAGGAGGAGGTACGGGATTTCGACCGTCGCATTCGTACAGGTCTGACCCGGCCTTATCGCTATGTCTGTGAGCTCAAGATTGACGGTGTTGCAGTGAGTCTCGTATATCGGGACGGAGTGCTTCAGCGTGGAGCAACGCGTGGAGACGGTACCCAGGGAGACAACATTACGGTGAACATCAAGACAATCCGCTCGGTACCTTTGCGATTGAGGACTTCGCGGATCGGCAACGCGGAAGTGAGGGGAGAAGTGTTCATGACACGCGAGGATTTTCTTGCGATGAACAAAGAACGTGAACGCGCGGGAGAACGCACGTTTGTTAATCCAAGGAATTCCGCGGCTGGTACGCTGAAACTTCAGGACTCTGCGCTGGTTGCCAAACGCCCGCTGCAGTTCATTGCATACTCCCTGAGGGCACAAAATCCGCCTCTCACAAGCCACTATGAAAACCTCCGCATCCTGAAGGAATTGGGATTCCGTGTGAGCGAGCACACGCGGCTTTGTGCAAATATTGATGAGGTTGTCACTTATTGGAAAGAGTGGGGAGACAGGCGCGATGAACTGCCGTATGACATTGACGGTGTGGTGGTCAAGGTCGATTCTCTGACGCAGCAGGATGAACTCGGCGCAATTGCCAAGAGTCCCCGGTGGGCCATTGCCTTTAAGTTCGCCTCACGGAGGCAGGAAACAGTTTTGCGATCCGTTCTTTTGCAGGTGGGACGCGTCGGTACCGTGACGCCGGTTGCCGACCTGGAACCTGTATTCGTCGGTGGTACCACTGTTTCGCGTGCAACCCTGCACAACGAAGACTATATCAGGGATCTCGACATCCGGCCGGGGGATGTGGTTGTTGTTGAAAAAGGCGGGGATGTAATACCCAAAGTGAGCGGCGCCGTCCTTGAAAAGAGGAAGAAGGGAATAAAGCCGTTCAGCATGCCGACCGTTTGTCCGGAGTGCGGTTCCAGAATTTTCCGTCCGGCAGATGAGGCAAATTACTACTGTGTCAACACGGAATGTCCGGCGCAAGTAAGGGCCCGGATTGAGCATTTCGCCCATCGCGGGGCCATGGATATCGAGGGTTTGGGAGAGGCAGTCGTAGATCAGCTCGTTGATCAGGGATTCTTGAAAAACTATGCCGATCTCTACGATTTGCACAAGCGCAAACCAGAGCTCGTGGAGTTGGAGCGGTGGGGGGAGAAGAGTGCCGCAAATCTGTTGGAAAGCATTGAACAAAGCAAGGGCCGTCCTTTTTCCCGCGTGCTTTTTGCCCTGGGAATACGGCACGTCGGGGCAGGAGTAGCACAGCTTATTTGCCGGAATGTCCGTTCCATGGATGTGCTTCTCGGGATGGCAGCAGCGGAACTTGAAGAAATCCCGGGGATAGGTCCGCAGATCGCTGAGAGTATCGTCCGGTTTTTTGCCGACCGGCATAACAGGACCCTCATTGAGCGGCTACGTAAGGCCGGCCTGCCTTTTTCAGAAAAGGCGAACGTCGCCGTATCGTCCGAATTGTCCGGTAAAACATTTGTCCTTACCGGAACGCTCGATGCCCTTTCGAGAAGCGAGGCAAAAGAACAGATAGAAGGAAGGGGCGGGCATGTGGCATCAAGTGTGAGTAAGAATACCGACTATGTCGTTGCGGGTCGGGATCCCGGGTCGAAACTTGACCGCGCAAAAGCGCTCAGGGTCAAAGTTGTAACCGAAAAAGAGTTTCTTGCCATGATCAACAACACATCACAACAAAGGGGATAAGAATGAAAACCACCCTATCGCGACTTCTCGTTCTCTGCCTGCTGGCGGGCGTTGCCCTTCCTGCAAGCGCCCAGATGCGCTCAAATAAGTTTGGCGTGGGGGCCAGCGGATCCTACTATCTTGTCAATGTGGACTATGGATCGGCAGAACCCTCCATTGGCGGAAGTGTGGATTTGAGCTACTCCCTCATGGAATACATGAGCGTCCGCTCCTCTCTCGGCTTTGGATTCCTGCAGGCCAAGAGCAGCACGACGGGACCGACCCTCAATACCGCAATCATGTTTGGTAATCTCTACCTTGCGGCCGATTTCATTCCACATGGCTCTGTCAACCCCTTTGTGTTTGTTGGTGGGAGTGGCATGTATATTGATGCGCGCACAGGGGCGGGGGTCGCGTTGACCGGATCGGAAACAAAGCAGCTGAAGGGCACGGTTATTGGCGGCGTCGGCGTCGACCTCTTTGTCAATGAATTCCTTTCGTTCACGATTTCGGGTGAAATGGGGCTTCCGGTCACCGACAAGATTGACGGTCTCTCCACTGGCGAGAAAGATTCGTTCCAGCGAATTTCGCTGGGGGTTCGGTATTATTTCTTCGACCAGGAATTCATCACACGGATGTTGAAGGCACTCGAGGGGCGCTATAAGTAAATCATGTTCACAGGGCTACGGCTTCGGGTTGGATTATTGTACAGCCGGATCCATTTCCGTAAAGTGGGGGATCCGGTCATTCGGTTTACCGAAGCCGTATCGCGGGCGAAGCGTGCCCTCGTTGTGCTCCCCGAAGGCACGCGTGACATCACATCGGTTCAGTGGATCGTCCGGAACCTTGCCGAGCGGTTTGCCGGGGGATCGGTAACCGTCCTTGCGCGGAACGAACAGGCATCGTGGCTCAAGATTGAAAATGGAAACGTCGTGGTTCTGCCATATTCGCAGGATGACATTACTACCTGGTTCATTCCCCGGCGGGAGTTGATTGGAAAGGTGAAAAGGAGTACATTCGACATAGCATTCGACCTGAGTGTCACCTTCACGCTTGTTGGTGCGTTTCTGTGCCGCGAGTCGAAAGCTCCCCTGAGGGTGAGTTTCACCAAGTCGTATGCCGACGAATTCTTCAATTTTCAAATTCAGACGCGATCTCCCGGAAGCCTCGCCGTAGCTTACAGAAACCTGATTCGCTGTCTGGAAATGTTCTGAGTGGATCCTCATGCACTTCGATGTCAGGAAAAACGGCGCCTCCACGGTGTTTAAACTCAAGGAGCGAAAGCTCGACGCGAGCATCTCGCCTGAGCTAAAGGGTGAGTTTCTGATTCTTTGTAATGAGAAGACCTCACACTTGATCGTTGATCTGTCGGATGTCGAGTTCTGCGACAGCAGCGGTCTCAGCGCGTTACTCATCGCTGAACGCAAGATGCGCGAGCACGGAGGTACGGTGCGGCTGGCAGGCCTTCAAAAGAAAGTCATGTCGTTGATCAAGATTTCCCATCTTGACCGCGCCTTTTTGATTTACGACTCCGTTGCCAAAGCTCTCAAGGCATAATCTCCCCCGCCTTCTCCCCATCTCGCATGGGTTTTACGCCACTTGACTATGGTATTGTGGCGGCGTATCTCATCGCGGTCGCCATGTTCGGGTACCTGCGAGGCGGACGCCAGCGCTCTGCACAGGAATATTTTCTAGGGAAGGATGCAATTCCCTGGTGGGTTGTCTGCTTCTCTATCGTAGCCGCTGAAACAAGCACCCTCACGTTCATCAGCATTCCCGGCCTGGCGTACCTCACAAACCTGAATTTCCTTCAGGTGACATTTGGCTACCTGCTTGGACGGATTCTCATCGGTTTGGTATTTCTGCCGGCCTACTACCGGGGAGAGCTCTCCACGGCCTATGCATTTCTTGAATCCCGCTTTGGCCTTCCGACACGCAGGTTTGCGTCTATTGTCTTTTTGCTCACCAGGTTGGCCGCCGATGGTGTGCGATTGTTTGCCACCGCAATTCCTCTTCAACTCATTGCCGACGTCAGCTACCCGGTTGCCATTCTCGTGCTCGCGTGTGTTGCATGCGCGTACACATTTGCCGGTGGTGTGCGCGGAGTAATCTGGGTTGACGCTGTGCAAATGTTCATTTATCTGGGAGGAGCGGTTGTGACCATGGTTGTTCTCGTGGCAGGACATGATGCGGGATGGTCCGGAGCAATTGCGTTCGCCGCGGAAGCGGGAAAATTCCAGATACTCAATTTCGGTACCGGAGAGAGTTTCTTCCAACAGCCCTATACTGTAATGGCAGGCGTACTTGGCGGGGCATTTTTGTCTATGGCATCCCACGGAACCGATCAGCTTATTGTTCAGAGAGTCCTGACGACCAAAGCCCTTGCAGCAGGAAGGAAGGCGCTGATAGGAAGCGGCGTGCTGATTATTCTGCAGTTTGCTATTTTTCTCGTTGTAGGTCTTTTACTGTACGGACACTATAACGGGGCGACGCTGGAAAACCTTGGTGTAACGAGAAGCGATGAGATTTTTCCGAAATTCATCATCGAGGAACTCCCGCCGGGCGTTTCAGGCCTCATTATCGCGGGATTGCTTGCAGCGGCTCTTTCTACACTGGCGGGTTCCATGAGCTCGATGTCCTCATCCGTCGTGCTCGATCTTTACAAACCGCTTGCACGAACTGCGTTCACAGCGGAACAGGAACTGCGGTTTTCCCGGAGTCTGACCGGCGTTGCCGCCATCTTGCTTGTCGGCGCCGCGGTCTTCTTTATGAACACGAATCAAACCGTGGTCGAACTTGCCCTCAGCATTGCCTCGTTCACCTACGGGGGACTGCTCGGTACGTTCCTGTTGGGGGTCCTGTTCAAACGACCGAGGCAGTCAGATGCCGTCGCTGGATTTACCGCGGGAATTCTTGCCATGGTTGCTGTGATCTGGCTTCAGATCGTTGCCTGGACGTGGTACACGATGGTCGGGGTCTGCGTCACCCTGGCCGTTGGTGGATTGCTCAGCGGGCTTTCAAGGCGTACGTCGGGACCATGAAGCGTTCAAAGCCGGCTCCACGTTTTCCCCCCGAGAATCCCCGTTCGCGCCTCGAGCGACAGCTAAAACACTATTGCGCTTATCTTCTGGTTGAAAAAGGCCTCGCCACAAATTCCTACGTCTCTTATTGTGGTGATCTTGAGAAATACGCGAGATTTCTCAACGGAGAAAGGATTACCGATGGTGCGACTGTCAGCGACGAAACGATTGGGAAGTTTCTCCGCTCCCTTCATGAGCAATCGTTATCTGGGCGGTCCGTTGCGCGCGCCATATCGGCTATTCGCGGATTTCATCGATACCTCATCGGCGAAAATCTCGCGGAAAGCGATCCGACGGAAAATGTCGAGTCTCCCAAGAAGACTAAGCACCTTCCCGGAGTCCTCAGTGTTGGCGAGGTGGAGGCCATCCTCAGCCAACCCGACGTTTCAAATCCGCTCGGACTTCGGGACCGGGCGTTGTTGGAATGTCTCTATGCAACGGGAATGCGAGTGTCGGAGCTGATCGGATTGAAGCAATCGCACCTGATGTTCAGGGAAGGAGTAGTCCTCGTTTATGGGAAGGGTTCGAAAGAGCGTCTTGTGCCCATCGGTCGGATGGCGATGAAATGGATACGGCGCTACCAGGAAGGGCCACGCGTGAAGCTTGCCCTCCGCGGTTACTCACGCGATACATTGTTTTTGAATGCCCGCGGTGGGGCGCTCTCGCGCATGGCGGTGTGGAACTGCATTGCGAAATATGCCCGGTCTGCGCGGATCACAAAAAAAGTCCATCCCCACACTTTCCGGCATTCGTTTGCGACCCATCTGCTTGAACGAAAAGCCGATCTGCGGGCCGTCCAGGAAATGCTGGGGCACGCAGACATTTCTACGACCCAGATCTACACGCATATCGATCGGGAATACCTGAAGAAGATTCACCGAGAATACCATCCGCGGGGCTGACCGCAGCAGGGATTCTCGATTCATGGCAGGCTCCGGCCCACCTCAGACCATCTACCTTTTCAGCTCAGCTACTTGGAGGTTCTCCACTTCCAGGTGCGGATGGGATTTGATTTCGCGTCGGGTTTTCTGTCGCTCCTGCGTAAACCACTGCACATCGAGACCGTTCAACTCGGCGACAAATTTAAGCCATTCCTCTTCCGATGGATGGAGTTCGTTGTCTGAGTACGAGAGGACGAGTCCGTCCCGAATGAATTTCATCGCGAGGTCCTTCGTGGTGAACTTCGGGGGTTGATCTCTTACGTGCTCGTTTTCCAGGATGCCTTCGATGGACTGTTTACAGAACTCTTCTTCGAATCCCAGGGCCTTTCCAATTCGCATCATCAATTCCACTTCTGATTTGGTTACCTTGCGGTCTCTCCTGATGAGCAACAAGAGCCCCTTGAAATAGTTGCTCGCATCGATGACAGGGATATTCATGAAACGCATTCCCTCCTTTCCGCGGTGAACGTTCTGTGGAAAAGGTACAGTTTTTTCTTCATAAAATCTGGTTATCAGATCTCCGTAGCGGTTTCGTTGTTTGTTCTCTTGAGGAGACGAGCACAATCCGTACAGAACTCCGAGGATTTCAGATCGATCTCTTCAACGGCCGTCGATGAATGCATGACGCAGTCGTATTGACGGCAATGGACAAGTCCGAAGGTGTGACCGAGTTCGTGAACAGCCTCCTTAAGAAGGCGGTTCTCAAACAGGTCAGCATTACCCGGCAATCCGTAAAAGCGCTCATCAAGTCTCCTGCTGGAGACAATGGCCGCTTTCCCGTCGAGTTGTGCCTCACCAAAGACATAGGTCAGGACGGGAATGTACAAATCCGCATCCGTGACAGCAAGGATCTTTCCCTCGTGTCTCGAAAACATGCGCAGAAGGGCTGACAGCAGGAGAGAACTGTAGTATTGGTTTCTGGATGAATCGAATGCGGGTGCGGGATCGAGGTGATGCGAACCATCGGCGACCACCGGGAGCTGGAATCGTTCGGAAAGCCGGAGTGCGAGGGCGGAGAGGCTTGCCGGCTGGAGCGGACGGATCGGGACAAGCAAAATGGAAGCCATTGCGTCACGGGCGCTTGAGTCCGTATTTGGCAATCTTGTTGTACAGCGTCACCCGGTCGATCCCAAGAACGGATGCGGATTGCGTGATGTTCCAGGCGTTGCGCGCAAGGATGTTGATAATGTGTGTGCGCTCAATTGCCTCCAGAGAATCACCATCGGCCGTGGGTTCGGATTGAAGGACCTGAAACGGCAGGTCACAGGACTTGATTGTCGGCGGCGCGGCAAGGACCATCGCACGCTCAATGACGTTTTCAAGCTCGCGTACGTTGCCTGGCCAGGAGTAACGAATGAGGAGGTCCAGGGCCGAAGGATCAACGCTCGTGACGGCTTTGTTCATGGCCTGGGAGTACTTCCGAACGAAATTCTGGACGAGCGGCGGAATATCCGAGCGTCGTTCCCTTAAAGGGGGGAGGGAAATTGTGAACACGTTGAGTCGGTAGTACAAGTCTTCCCTGAACGCTCCTTCCTTAACAGCCTGTTCAAGATCCCTGTTGGTTGCACAGATGACCCGGAAATCGCTTTTGATCGATTCAGTCCCGCCGACTCGCGTGAAATGTTTGCTTTCGATGACCCGAAGAAGCTGTACCTGCATGCGCGGTGAGATAGTTCCCACTTCGTCGAGGAAAATGCTGCCGTCGTCGGCGAGCTCAAACTTTCCTTTCCTTTTGTACTGAGCACCTGTAAAAGCTCCTTTTTCGTGCCCGAACAACTCGCTTTCCAGAAGACTCTCCGGAACCGCCCCACAATTGACGGCGATAATCGGAAAGAATTTCCTTGGACTGTTCACGTGAATGATGCGCGCAATGAGCTCTTTGCCCGTCCCGCTTTCGCCGCGGATCATGACGGTCGTGTCGGTCTGGGCAACACTCGATGCCATTTCAATGACTTTTTTCATCTGCGGACTATCGCCGACGATTTCGTCCGGCATGAGGAGAGTTGAAATGTGTTCGCGGAGCCGTATGTTTTCGTGGGAAAGGCTCTTCTGACGAAGGGCATTCTGCACAAGATGGGAGAGATGGTCGGGATCGACAGGCTTGGTGACGTAGTCAAATGCGCCCTCTTTCAGCGCTTGCACAGCGCTTTCCACCGACGCAAAAGCCGTGATCATCACTATAGTTGAAGTCGGGTCGATTTCCTTGATGCGTTTTTGCAACTCAAGGCCGCCCATGCCGGGCATTTTGATGTCGAGGAGGACTATGTCCCACGGCCCCTTGTCCATGACGCGCAACGCCGCCGCTGCGTCTTCGGCTGTCTCGACACGGTATCCGTCCTGCCGGAACCACTTGCTCAGCGAATCGCGCACTACAAACTCGTCGTCGACAATAAGGAGACTGGCTCGATGTTGATTGTGTGAAGGCATGATTTCACTCCGAATGTTCTTCCTTCCGGGAAAGTTCTGGTAACGACGGGCGGCTGGCCGGGAAACGCAGAGTAAAGATGGTTCCGCGTCCCACTTCGGATTGAACGTTAATTGAACCTCCGTGCCGCTGCATGATTCCGAACGCGACGGCGAGGCCGAGTCCGGTTCCCTTGCCATTTTCTTTTGTGGTAAAGAAAGGCTCGAAAATGTGGGGCAGATCTTCGTCGCGGATTCCACTTCCGGAGTCCTGAACGATGACCTCGATCGTTCCGTCGCTCAACCGCTGGAGGGCTATCCTCAGTGTACCGCCATCAGACATCGATTCGACCGCGTTTATCTCCAGGGCAAGAAGTGCCTGCCCAATCTGGTGCCCGTCACAGATGATGAATATCGGCTCCGTGCCAGTTTCGAGAACGAGACGAATCGAATGAATCTGCAGGTGATGATCGATGAGTTTGATGCTTCGATCAATCAGCTCGCGGAGATCTTCCTCCCGCAGCTCACCGATCTGCTGCTTGGAGAACAAGAGGAGATTCTTGACGATTGAACCGCACCGTGCGCTCTCATCGGCGATAAGACCGAGTTCTTCATGGATTTCGCCGGCCTGTTGCTGTGAAATCTCCCCAGCTGCAATTTTTCTCCGGAGAAGTTTGGCATAGGTAAGGACGCCCTCGAGGGGATTGTTCAGTTCGTGTGCCACGGTGGCGGCGAGCCGGCCGAGGGAGGCCATCTTTTCGACGTGAATCATGTTTTGCTGTGCCCTGCGCAACTCCTCTGTTTTTGCCTCAACGCGCGATTCAAGAGTTTTCGTCCACTCCGTAATTTCTCTTCGGGCAGTTTGGAGGTTTTCCGTCATGGTGTTGAACGACTCAGCCAAAACGCCGATTTCATCCTTGGAGAGGACAGGGATCCGATGGGAGAGATTCCCTTTCCTGATTTCCGTTATGCCTCGGGTGAGATGTCCGACAGGGATGTTAACGGTGATCCTGATGAGGAGTCCGGTGATGGCACTGACTGCGGTGACGAGGATGAGGGCAAGGAGGTATTGCTCGTCTTCAGTGTCGGCCATTGCTGTTTCAACGTCTTGAAGGGAGAGCATGACATCGAGTACACCAAGAACCGTCTGATCCGGTTCATGTGCATGGCAGTCGGCAAGAGAGCAGGAAAGCTCATTGTAGATGGGTGTGATCATTCCGAGAATGCCATATCCTTTGGCTGAGCGGAATGTTCGTGTGAGTTCCGTGAGGCCGGCGCTACTTGGTGGAGGGAGGTTCGGACGGTGACACACGTTGCACGCTTCCGCATTCATATCCACCGCGGATCCGATCTGGGTCGTGTCGGTCGAAAAAGAGACGACGCCCTGTTTATTGTAGATTCTGATCACATCAATGCCGGGTTCGTTGCCGATTGTTCGAATGGTGTGATAAATATCCTCGCGTCGGTTGAGCAGCATGCTGTAGTGCGTGGAGCGCTTGATGACGTCGCTGATGCGCGCCGCAGTTTTTACTGCGATGGTCATATGGCGGTCTGTTTGCCAGCGTACATTCAAACTGGTCACCAAGGCTGTCCCGGCAGTCATGACGCCAAAGACGATGATGAAAATGCGAAACGCGAGCAGTTTGGTAATTCGCATACACCCCCTCCACGGGGTGGACATTGGACGGAATGAAGGGACCTTTCCAATGGAAAAATGGGCAACTCGCGTGCCAGTCTGACGTCAGTCAGGAGGCAGGGAAATGGCGGCTTTTGGCGGGCTTGTTCTCTAAGAATCTTATTTTTGGCAATATTTCCGAATCCTGAAAAAAGAGGTCGCGTTTCCCCCGCAGGGCTCCGCTAACGAGGAGAAAGGGGTTCCCTTGGAAACGGAAGGAACATTCTGACAATCAGGGTGAATGCCGCCGGGCCGATCATCTCAAACGCAGTTTTTACCGGCCTCCCCCCATCGAGCGCACTTGGACCGATAACGGGCCTCTGCCTCATTTGACCTGCAATCTCCTTTTTGAGTGCCTGTAGCTCCGCGAAGACAATCGGTGCTTGCTCGGATGCAGAACGTCGGCCTTCAAGTGTATGGGCGCTCTGAGCGGGGAATGCCGTCAGTATCCACCCGTCAGTGTAAGGCTTCTCCACGAGGAGATCAGGACGGTGCGAAAGTTCCTCATTGTACCAGACTGCGCCTGATTCGAACGGAGAGGGAATCGCTATTGTCCCCTCGTGATGTACAAGCCAGCAACAGGGCATATTTGTTCGGAGGAAGGTCGGAGCATGCGGAATCACGATGCTGGCGAGCGCTCCCACCAATGACGCCGCCACATGATCAATTCCTATTGTGCACGATGCGTCATCGTTCTGATGGATCCAGACATGGCCGGGAAGATACTGACGGTCGCCGGGGAACTGGAGAGGATCAAAGGCGGAAAAATAGCGGTCCAACGCATCCGCGGACGGTTCATGAACTTTTATGCCCGTTTCGTTCCTCTCCGGCATGATGTCAGGCACCGCCCTGCGCATCGCGAGATCAAAAGGACACTCCTCACATCGAAAATCCATGTCGCACAACTTATACCCGATCACTCCCGCGTCAACCCAGATACAACGGCGGGGTTCCTGAGCACGTGTCCTGTTGTCCATGGGAACCTCCTTTCCCGCTTCACGATCATGCATCGTGAAACGAAACCACCTCATACTGCCGGCCAGTCGGGGTCTTTACGTCATGACCGTTGGCTTCGAAGATTGGTAAGTGCTTCACAGCCAGCCTGAAGGCTGCAAAGCCCAGAGCAACAACCATGAGTGTGACGGCAATCTCCATCCAGCTCGGGAAATAGCTCACCCCGGTGTATCGTTCGAGTGCAGTAATACTGAGGTTCATTCGATTCAGGATGAAGCCGAGCACGACAAAAAGCGCCGTTGCAAACAGCCCGCCCCTTCGGGTCCGGACCCTCGTCATGGCAACCAGGATGATGGGAACAACGATGCCCAGCAGGATCTCTGCCCAATAGAGCATTCCTTCAAGTGTAAACTCGGTGAGCAGTGGAAACAGATTGTAAGCAACGAGGTCCTGGATCTTGAGCACAAGGTACACCGCGAGTGCCGCTCCTGTAACTTTTGCGAGTTTGCTGAGGATCGGAAGCTCGATTTCCCGGCCGAAGGCTCGCCAGCTGAGAAACGACTCAATGGTGACCATGGCAGGTCCCACGGCAATCGCACTCAGGAAAAACAGGTAGGGCAGACTTTCGGAGTACCAGAGAGGGTACACTTTCTCCGGAACGATGAGAAACAGCGATCCGAGGGACGACTGGTGCAGGCTCGAAAGAATCACGCCACCGATCACGAGCGGAACGGCAATCGCGTGCATGATTCTTTTGGCCTTTGTGAAATTCAGCCTCTCAAAAACAATCGGACTGAATTCAAGAGCAAGCACTGTTGTATACAGCATCACGCACCAACCTACTTCAAAC
>JACQPU010000217.1 GCA_016207365.1 Ignavibacteriales bacterium
AGCGAACGGCTCACGATTTCCTCTCTTACTTACGTCGTTTGAGAATCAGTTTTGTTGAATGCAGCCGTTTTCGTCGCGTTTTGAGGCCCTTCGCGTACTGACCCCATGGCGATTCCGGATGTTGCCAGCCTCCGCCCGACTTCGAGCGTCCTTCTCCACCACCCATCGGATGGTCAACCGGATTCATGGCCATTCCGCGCGTCTGCGGACGAATTCCCAGCCAGCGAAAGCGGCCGGCCTTTCCATAACTGATATTTTCGTGGTCGGCATTGCCCACAACACCGATGGTCGCGTAACACTCGGCTCTGACTTTTCGAACTTCCCCGGATGGCAGTTTCAACGTAGCATAATCACCCTCTCTGGCCATCACCTGAAGTGAGTTGCCTGCGCTCCGACCCATTTGTCCACCTTTGCCAGGCTTCAGCTCAACATTATGGACAAATGTACCTACTGGAATTGACTTCAGCGGAATCGCGTTGCCTGTCTCAACTTCGCTTTCGGGACCGGACATTACCTTCGCTCCAACCTTCAGGCCGTCGGGGGCAAGAGTGTACCGTTTTTCGCCGTCGGCGTACGTCAACAACGCAATTCGTGCCGACCGGTTGGGATCGTATTCAATAGCAGAAACTGTTGCAGCAACACCGTGTTTCTCCCGCTTAAAATCGATAACCCTGTAACGCCGTTTGTGTCCGCCGCCACGATGACGCGACGTGATGCGACCCAGGTTGTTTCTCCCACCCGACTTTTTCAGAGGCCTCACGAGGGGCTTTTCCGGCCGGTCCTTGGTAACCTCCTCGAACGTTGATACGGAGGCAAACCTTGTTCCTGGGGTCATTGGTCTCAGTTTTCTGATAGCCATGTCTGTTCTCTCGCGGGTTGCTACACGTTTTCGAGATAGTCGATCTTGTCGCCTTCTTTCAGCGTCACCAGAGCCTTTTTCCACAACCGCAGCCGGCCCTGAAAGCGTCCGCTCCGTGTCAGTTGCGTCTTTTTCTTGCCTTTCACGCGCATAGTTCTCACGCTCAGCACAGTAACCTTGAATTTCTTTTCCACGGCGCGCGCGATATCCACTTTGTTTGCTTCATGGTCAACCTCGAAGGCGTACTGCCGTCTCTCCTGCAGGGCAGTGATTTTCTCGGTCAGGAGAGGCCGTCTGATGATCGTCGTCATGATTCTTTGCCCGCCTTCCGAAGGGACTCTTCGAGTGATTTCAGGGCACTCTTCTGCAAAACGAGGGTCTGATGATTCACGATGTCATACGTCGACGCGCTCGCTGCCTCGCGAATACTCAGTCTGGGGATGTTTCGTCCAGACCGAAGAATCATGTCATTTTTCCCCGGAGTAAGGAAGAGCGTTTTTGTGCCTGCCAGCGCAAGCGCCTTGAGGACGCCGGCCATTTCCTTCGTTTTCGGTTGATCAAACGTAAAGTCTTCCACAACCTTGATCGCCGCCGCTTTTGCTTTCAGGCTCAGCGCGGACACGCGCGCCAAGCGACGCATTTTCGCCGGTACCTTGACTACGTAGTCGTGGGGTTGCGGGCCGAAAATCGAACCGCCACCGACCCAAAGCGGGGATCGGATTGTGCCTGCCCGCGCCCGACCCGTTTTCTTCTGACGATACGGTTTCCTGCCGCCGCCCCGCACCTCGTTCCGCGGTTTCACCTTGTGCGTTCCCTGGCGTTGATTGGCCATGAACGAACGCACCGCCATGTAGATCGCGTGATCATTCGGTGTAACCCCGAAAATCGCGGGATCAAGCGTCACTTTTTCACCGCTCGGCGATCCATCTTTTTTCAAAACCTCGACTTGCATTGCGCTTGTCTCCGTTCGCGTCTTAACCTGCAGACTTGCAGATTCTGACACTAACTTTCTTTAACAATTTCAAGATAGCTGTTGATAGGGCCGGGTACCGAACCCTTGACAATGAGCAGATTCGATTCCGGAACGACTTTAACGACCTTCAGATTCTTCACTGTCACCCTCTCGTGGCCCATGCGTCCTCCCATTCGCATTCCCTTGAACACCCGCGACGGAAACGAACTTGACCCGATCGATCCAGGCGCGCGGACACGATCCGACTGCCCGTGGGTTGTCATTCCGACTCCACCGAAGTGGTGTCGCTTGACAACACCCTGGAATCCCCGGCCCTTTGACTTTCCGGTCACGCTGACAATATCTCCCTGCTGGAAGAGGTCAACCCGAACTTCAGCACCCGGCTTCACATCCGATCCGTTGAAGTTCCGGAATTCGCACAAAAGTCTCATCGGCTTGGCACCGCTCCGCGCAAAGTGACCCTGCATCGGCTTGGTCGTCAGACGTGCTTTCTTCTCATCAAAGCCGAGTTGGACGGCATCGTACCCGTCACGTTCTTTCGTTTTCACCTGGGTAACATAACAAGGCCCTGCTTCGATAACGGTGCAGGGAATAGCCTGACCGTTATCGTCAAACAGACTCGTCATCCCCAGTTTTTTTCCCAATATACCGCTCACGTTTCTTACTCCTTCGCCCGGGCTTGAGACATACGCGGGCACACTTGGATCACATCGACCTACACTTTGATTTCGACATCCACGCC
>JACQPU010000218.1 GCA_016207365.1 Ignavibacteriales bacterium
ATGGACATCTGTGCGGCGGTTGACGCCGACGTGACGATTGCCCCCGGCGAGACAACGCTTATTCCCGCGGGGTTCTGCGTTGCGCTTCCTGCCGGATTTGAAGCGCAGATCAGGCCACGAAGCGGTCTCGCTCTCAAGCATAGCGTTGGGATTCTGAACGCGCCGGGAACGATCGATTCCGACTACAGGGGCGAGGTGAAGATCATTCTTACGAACTTCGGCAAAAAGGACTTCGTTGTTCGCCGGGGCGACCGGATTGCGCAGATGATTGTGGCTCGCTATGAGCGCGTACAATGGGAGGAAGTGCCTGACCTCTCACAAACAGGGAGGGGCGCCGGGGGATTCGGTCATACGGGAGTCAATGTGGAGCACTCGCATGGCTAAAACCGCACGATCCACGAAGCGCCCGAGGTCCGTAAAGCAGCAGCCCGCCGACGCCTGGGAGTCCCTCTTTCAATCCATGGGGCGGATTGAAGTAGCCCTTCTCGTTGGGGCGGTCCTCCTCCTTATGGTGCTTATTTATACGATTCAGTCGGTACTCTCTCCTTTTGTGGCCGTAGGGGCGATTATTTTCCTTCTCTTTCCTCTCCGGCACTACGCGCTGGCACGAAACCTCATGTGGCTGAGCGCGATCCTCTTCGGACTGTGGTTTGTTTCCGCGGTGTCGAGTATTCTTGCCCCGTTTGTCATTTCGCTGGTCATCGCGTATCTGCTTAATCCGGTCGTCTCGAGGCTCGAAGGATGGAAGATCCCGCGCTGGGTCACCTCGCTCGTGTTAATCCTCCTTGTCGTTGCCGTGATTGTTCTTGTTCTTTTCTTCGTCCTTCCAATTGCCGTCACGCAATTTGAAGGTATGCTTGACGCGCTTTCGGACGTATTTGCGGAATTCCGCGAATGGCTGTGGTCGTCTCGAATGGCGTCGGTGCTGGAACGGTACGGAGTTTCGGCGGAAGAATTGAGGACGACACTTTCCAAGGAGTTGGCGCCGAGGTTTGAGGATGTTCTCAGGAACCTCCTGCAAGGAATCCTGGCCGTCATGAGCTCGGTTTCCCGGTTCGTGACCCAGGTGCTGTATGTCATTATGGTTCCGTTCCTTACGTTCTATTTGCTCACGGATTTTCCCAAGATTACGCATCGGTTTCTGATGCTGATCCCGGGGCGCAACAGGGACCGCGTGGGCGAGTATCTCCGGGAGGCAGATGAAATCATCGGACGATACCTCCGCGGTGCTCTCCTGGTGGCTTTTCTCCAGGGCGTTATGGTGACACTCCTGTTTTCGCTCTTCGGTATCAAGTATTCCCTTCTTCTGGGGATCATGGCGGCGTTGCTGGACCTTGTGCCGTATTTCGGATTGATCCTCACGATGATTCTCTCGGGCGTGTTGGCGGCGTTCAGTGATCCGCCTGCCCTTCCGAAAATTCTCTCGGCGGTTTTCTCCGTCGGTGTTCTCCACTTGCTTGAAGTTACACTTCTTTCCCCCCGGATCGTCGGAAGTCGCGTCGGGCTCCATCCGCTGCTGATCATTCTTGCCCTCCTGCTTTTCGCGTACTTTCTTGGATTTGTCGGCGTCCTCATTGCCATTCCCGTTACCGCGCTGATGATCCTTGCAGTCCGGGAATGGGAAGCGGTCCGCAAGGGCGTACCCCTGAGTCAATATCACAGCATTCCTCCGGAGTAGCGAATGGCCGGAATCCTGTATCTTGTCGCGACTCCGATTGGAAACGCGGAGGACATCACATTGCGCGCGTTGCGGATTCTGAAAGAGGCGGATCTTGTGGTGTATGAGGAGCGAAAGGAGGGGGCGCGACGCCTCCGGCAGTACGGCATTGAAAACAAGTCCGTCGAGACCCTGAACGAGCACAACGAGCCGGCCGCCTCAACGCTGATTCTTCAGGAACTCAAACTGGGAAGGTCGGTCGCACTGATTTCCGACGCGGGTACTCCCGTCTTCGCGGATCCTGGACAGATTCTCGTGAAGAAAGCAATTGAGGCTGGAATTCGGATCGTACCCGTGCCAGGAGCCTCTTCGGTCCTGCCGGCTCTCATCGTTTCAGGATTTTCCATTCAGACTTTTTTATTCCACGGGTTCCTCTCACCGAAACGGCCCCGGAGAGTAAGCGAATTGCAGCAGCTCAAGAGGGATCGCCGCACCATCGTGTTCATGGAAACACCGTATCGTCTTACACAACTGTTGCGCGATATCGCCGATGTTTTCGGCACATCCAGAAAGGTCTGTGTCGCATTCGACTTGACGCTTCCAACCGAAGAGATCTTCCGCGGCAACCCGATGGAGTTGTATCAGAGGTTTCTGAAAGAAGGAAGAAAGGGGGAGTTTGTGGTGGTGTTGGGACCTGGATAGAGGCCTCCCCGCTCACTCCATCTTACCCCTGTTCCCATTTCCACCCCCCCATTCCTGAGGAATTAATACTGCAGCTGCGATGACCGTCGTCCAGAGGCCATGTTTATCCCCTTCGGCTGATTGTGTAATGTTGAACGTGCGGATGATCTTCCCGGACATCTTGAAGATCTTCTCGCGTTCATCCCAGGCAGTGTTTGGGTCGAAATCGATTCCGAGGGTTGTGGCAAGCATAGTCGCGGCAAGATCTTCCGAGTATTCGCCTGCCCGCTCATCCGTTTCGCCGTACGGGTGATGTTCCGAAAGATATCCGTAGGTGTTCGGATCGGCCGGTTGTGCCACTCCAATGGATGCAGCGATGAGCCGGTTCGGCTCATTCGTGGCATTTCGGGCCATAACGCAAAACGTAATGGCGCCCGGCTGAACCACCCTGAGCCCTTCTTCCTTTGTAATCCGCTTACAGTTCGGCGGATAGATGCTCGAGACCGTTACAATGTTACACTTTTCAATGCCGGCGTCGCGCAGGGCAAGCTCGAACGACTGCAAGTAATCCTTATGCCGCCCGACACCTTTCGTGAAGAACATCTTGGTTGGAACGAACACTTCCTCATCTCCGATGTTTAAGTGGTTGGTGTACCGATGACTTTAAGAAATCTCCGTTTGCCGACTTTCAAAATAAATTCATCTCTTGATGGAATGAGAGCGTTCCAGTCTTCAACCCGCTGGCCGTCGATCGATACGCCGCCCTGTTCAATGAGACGCCGCGCCTCACCGCGTGAACCAGCAAGTTTGGCCGTTGTTATGAGCGCAAGGATTGTTCCGAGACCTTTATGGTCGCGAAGGCTGAACACCTCAATGTCCTCGGGTGTGCTCTTTTCAACAAAAATCCGGTCAAACTCCTGTTCGGCCCTTTCTGCATCCTGCTCGGAATGATACATTGTCACGAGTGTCCGCGCAAGCCGGCGCTTTAAATCCCTCGGGTTCACCGACTGGTCTGCAAGCTGTTTCTGAATTTCCTTGAGCTCTTTGTTTGAGACGTTCGTGGTGAGCTCAAAGTAGGTGTAAATGAGAAAGTCTGGTATCCGGAGCGACTTGCCGTACATGTCTCGCGGCGAATCGTTCAGGCCGATGTAGTTGTCCAGGGACTTGCTCATTTTTTCGACGCCGTCTGTGCCTGGAAGAA
>JACQPU010000214.1 GCA_016207365.1 Ignavibacteriales bacterium
ACAGGTTGGGATGTGACCGAAGTGCTCAAACTTGACGGCGATCCTTCGGATCCTTCCACTGTCTATGCGGCAACCGCCTATGGAATTTTTAAGACGACCGATGCAGGTGAAACCTGGCAAGAGAAGCCGCTCGGACTCGTCCTCCCGTTCACGTCAGACGTGTTGGTCGATCGCCCCGATCCGTCCAGGGTCTTTGCCGCAAGCGAGGAGGGGATTTTTCTGAGCAGAGATGGAGGAAAAACATGGAGTCCTGCCGGTTTGGAGGGAAAAGGCGTCAGGGTTATTGTTCAGGATCCCACGCGCCCGGAATTCTTCTGGGCAGGTACTGAGGAAGACGGTGTCTTTCTATCGTCAGACCGGGGAACAACCTGGACGCAAAAAAACAGTGGTCTGAAGCATTTGACCGTCTATGCCATTGCTGTTCATCCTTCCCAGTCGTCGATTGTGTATGCGGGAACGCATGGTGGAGGGGTGTACAAGACCAGCGACGGTGGGAGGTCCTGGATGTCTTTGTCGAAGGGGCTCGCTGTTCTCGACGTGCACTCGCTGCTGGTAATGAGAACGCGACCGGATGTAGTCTTTGCCGGAACTCTCAACGGCGGTTTGTACCGCAGCACGAACGGAGGAAGCACATGGGAGTTCAACAGTCAGGATGAAGGTCAGGTTTGGGGATTGTCATCACGATGAAAACAATAGGGATCCTTGGTTGGATGTTTCTTGCGGTTCAGCCGGCGATTCCGCAGGACTTTTTCTCGCGAGCGCAGAAATTGCTTGACGTAGTGAGAGCGGAGAGGGAAATCAGTCCCTATGTTATTGCGGCAAAGATCCGAACCAACAACGATCGTCAAACAGCGTTGATCCTTCTGGATTCGCTGACGCGCGATAGAGCAATTGGAGGGATGTTCTACTGCTATTCGCTCATTGGCGCATTCCTGTACACACGGGACGCTCTCCCGGATTCCCTTCATCGGAAAGTGCGGCTTGCATTCAGAGAACGCACGATGTACCGGGGAGATACGGAAAATCATTGGGTGATGTATTACACGGGCCTGTACCTTGCAGCACAAACATGGCCCGGGGAAGCCAGGGAGATGTGGTTCAATGGCAAATCATCGGAAGAGAATTTCCGCGAAGCTGAAGGGTGGCTGAACCATTGGATGCACACGACCTTCACAATCGGTCAGGGAGAGTTCGATTCGCCGACCTACATTACCACTTTTCTTACCCCCATGATGGTGCTTCACGAATTCGCGGCTGATCCGGTGATGAAGAAAAAAGCGCAGATGATGCTCGATCTGCTTTTTGCCGATTTTGCCGTTGAGCATCTTGAAGGAAACTACGGAGGGGGACACAGCAGGGATTATCCTGAAGACATCATCAACCCTTTGGGTGCTCCGAGTACCATGTGGGCATGGATGTATTTTGGCAAGCCGGAATTTGCCCAGTGGGAAGAGGCGCGGTATCGCCCACGAAACAGGGGTGGATGGGAGACGACATTTGGCGCACTGGGCTCGTACAGATTGCCGGAAATTATTCGCCTCATTGCCACGGACAGAACCGAGGCGTACGCTCACACGGAGACAAAGCGTGTGAGGAACATCATTCGCTTCGGAGCCGAGAAAAATCCGCCCTCCTACAAGTACTCCTATGTCACACAGGATTACATCCTTGGTTCCCTGTCGGGAGGAATTCTTCAGCCGATTCAGCAACACACATGGGACGTGACGTTTGTATCTGAGAAGCCGAATAACTCGATCTTTACGCTCCATCCATACTACTCGGGGCGGGAATTAGCGATGTTTTTTCCCGAGGAAATCAAATTCCTGGCAGATGAGGTGGATCGCTACCACCTGGTGTACACAAACCCCGACAAATGGAATTCAAGCTCGCCGTTCGAACGCACGTTTCAATACCGGAATACACTGATTGTTCTCTATGATATAAAAAAGGGGGAGATGCAACCTCACATCAATGGTTTTTTCCCAAAAACCCTGGATGAGAGGTGGGTGGATTGCAGCGGGTGGATCATTTGTCGTGCAGGGGATGTCTATGTTGCATTGTATCCGCTGCGGCCGGGCGCATGGATCGAGGAAAAAGTGAATTGGCGGTGGAGAAGCAACGCATTGAAAAACGGCGTGATTGTCGAGGTTGGGTCTAAAAGGGAAGATGGTTCGTTCGCAGGGTTTCGGAAATCCCTTGGGAAGACCCTCATCGATACGTCGGCGTTTGACAGTCATGTGTCGGTCCGCTTTCGGAACAGGCACGGTATTGAAATGAAATATATATTCGACGGTGTACGATTGCTCAACGGCAAGGAGATACAACTCTCGGATTATGGCTTCTTTGACGGTCCGTTTATTCAGAGTGAGACGGGAAGCGGCCGGGTTACTCTTCGCCACAAGACGCGTACGCGCGTTCTTGATTTTAACAAGGCAGAAATCATTGAAAGCAAGTGACATGATGAAAAGGCACGGTATTCTCTTATTACTCATGCTTGGATTCTCGCTGACGGCCCCGGCCCAAGTGAGCGAGCCGACAGTTTACGCGAGCGTGTTTTCGACCAAACTGTTCGTCGTGGGTGCGGCCAATCCGCAAACCGGCATGTTCTATCACCGCCCGTCCGAAGACACCGTCTGGCGTCATACCGGAGCGAAGAATATCCGGGCAAATGCGCTTGCAGTGTTTCCCGGTTCGGATGGGCGGATCCGCTACACTGCGTCCGGAAATGGTTTACATAAAACGACGGACGGTGGTAACAACTGGAAGATCACGACCGGCTGGAGAATTACTGAAATATGGGCTGTGAGCCTCGATCCCGTGGACCCATCCGCCGTATACATCGGTACTGCATACGGTATCTACAAATCGACGGACCAGGGGGACACCTGGAAACAAGTGTTCACCGGGTTCGTGTCCTGCATTATCGTTGATCGAACGAACCCATCCGTTCTCTACGCAGCGACAGAACTTGGCGTCTACAAGAGCACAGACCGCGGCGAAACGTGGCAACGGACCGGCCTCTCCATTGATAGAACACGAACAGTCACACAACATCCCAAAGATCCGCAGACTCTGCTGGTGGGGACGGAAAAGCACGGAATCTATGCGACCTCAAACGGAGGCCGGACGTGGACGAAGCGGGAAGCCGGCATCGATCACGAAACGTTTTACACGATCGCTTTTGACCCGTCGGATCCTTCCATCGTCTATGCCGGAGGGTATGCCACAGGGGTCTACCGTTCCAAAGACGGCGGATATTCCTGGCGAAGGACGTGTGTGGGATTCGCAGTTGAGCATATCCATTCCATTGCTGTAGATCCGACTGATACCAGGCGGGTCTACGCGGGCACCATGGGAGCTGGAATGTACCGATCAGAAGATCGCGGAGAAAACTGGCGCTTCATCGGCCTTCCCGGCGCCCAGGTCGGACGAATTGTCATCGAACCGTAGGAACTTAAACATGACCATTGCAAAATACACCCTCACTGTTGCAGTTTGTGTTGCCGGATTGAGCCGCGCGCAAATGAAGAACGAGGAAGCGTACAAAAAAGAATACGAGCAGCGTGCTGCCTTCATCGCCTCCGCGTACGACACATCATCTTATTCATCCTACTATGCCATCGCGGCCCGCTACGCGCGGAATCGGGATATTCGTTGGGCTGACAGCCTCTTTGTAGAGCTGTTGAAGGAACCCCGCGGCGATATGTTCTGGATGTTTCCCGTCATTGGCGCGTACCTCCATGGAAAGGACAAAATGTCCGAAGAAACGAGATTGGCTGTGAGAAATTCCTGGAAGAGCTACACGCCGTATCGGGGCGATACGGAAAATCACTGGTGTATGTACTATGGCTCATTGTTCCTTGCAGCCGAACAGTGGCCGGGATTACCGGGATCCGAGTGGTTCAATGGGAAGAGTTCGGATGAGAATCTGATCGAGGCAAAGGAATACCTTATCGAGTGGATGAGGATTACGACGACGATCGGTCAGGGCGAATTCGATTCACCAGATTACCTCCCGGAGTTTGTCATTCCCATGGTTCTTCTGGCCGAGTTTGCACAGGATCCGGAAATGAAGTTACGCGGACGAATGATGGCCGACTACGTGCTCGCCGATTTCGCCGTTGACCATCTGGAAGGTCAATACATCGGAGGATTCAGCCGAATCTATCAACCCGCCGTGTACAAACCACTTCTCTCACAAGCCTCGGCCTACGCATATCTTTACTTCGGCACAGGAAATCCTACAACATCCGGATGGGTACTCCTGCCGGCGCTCTCTTCGTACCGGCTTCCGCATAGTATCTATCGGATCGCGTTGGACCGCTCCAAACCCTATGTGCACAAAGAACGCAAAAGGGTGCGCAACATCATTCGACTTGGGACCGTCAAGAATCCTCCCGTATATAAATACACCTATATGACGCAGGACTACGGTCTGAGCTCCTTGCACGGAGGGATCCTGCAGCCCATTCAGCAACATACATGGAGTGTCCGCTTCACGAGGGGCGAACCCTACACGACGGTTTTCGGACTCCATCCCTACTGGTCCGCTCTGGAACTCATCATGTTCTTTCCGGAAGAGGAAAGAATGATGATTGCTGATGTGGTGGCGTCGAAAGGGACGTACAACAATCCGGACAAATGGACTGGCAGTTCGCCGTTTGAGCGAACCTTCCAATACAAAAATACCCTGATTGTACTCTACGACATTGAACCCGGAACCACGACAGAGCACATCGACGGGTTCTTCCCCATGACGCTCGACCATCGAAGCGTCGATCCGTCGGGATGGATCGTTTGCCGCGCAGGCAATACTTACATCGGGTGGTATCCGCTTCAGGAATATGAGTGGATTGATGAATATGAAAAACCTGGACAGAGTCTGAATACCATTGGAAGGCCTGAAATGGGAATGGATGCTCCTGTATTGGGAAACTGGAGATTAAGAAGTCACAAACTGCAGAACGGATATGTGGTGGAGGTAAGATCGAAGAACGAAATCGGGTCATTTGAGACTTTTGTCAATGGATTGCGGAAGCGGATCGCCAAAGCAACTCTGAAGCCGGGTGCTGTGTCGGTCGATTATCGCACGCTTGAAGGAGCACACATGAAATTCTCATTTCCCGAGGGCCGTGCACTCAACGGTGTCAATGTTGACCTGACAAAAACGAAGTTGTTCGACGGGCCGTTTTTGAATGCCGAGGTCGGAAGCGAACGACTCACGATCACGCACGGTAAGCAGAGGCGGATCCTGGATTTCAAGAAGCTTCAGATTTCCGAGTAGCGTCGTGGGAGGCGTCTTGAATCCCCACGTCGTCGTGGCGGGACTTGCCGTTGTTGACATCATTGGCAAGCCTGTGAACCTGCGTCGCCCGCCGAAGAAGGGCGGTCTGCAGCAGATCGATCTTCTGACCGTGACAACCGGTGGAAATGTCTCGAATGTCGGTATCGATCTCGTGAAGCTCGGTTTTCGAGTGGCAGCCATCACGCGAGTCGGAAACGACAGCCTGGGGCGCTTTCTTCTTCAGGAGTTCGAAGAACACGGGCTTGAGACGTCCGGCGTGTTCGTAGATCAGGACGCGCAGACGTCGGCAACATTCGTTTCCGTGGATGGAGCCGGCGAAAGAACGTTCTTCCACACACGCGGATGTATGGCCCGCTTCCGCGCGCGGGATGTGCTGGCTCACATGCGACTTGTCGGTGGGGCCGAATGGTTCGTATTTGGCTACCTTGGCCTCCTGCCCGAGATCCACAAGGATCTCCCGTCGCTTTTCCGAACAATCCGCAAGCGAACAGGTTGCAGGATTCTTCTGGATACGGGAGGCGTTCCGCCCCGAATGAATCGAAGGGCCCTCGCGGAGCTCCTCTCCTCGGTCGATTGCTTCGTTCCGAGTTTCGAGGAAGCTGTGCGGCTGACGGGTGAAAAGACGGCAGAAACGATTATTCGGGCTTTCCGCGCAGCTGGCGCCCGCGGAATCGTCGGTGTGAAGCTCGGAGCGAAGGGATGCTATGTCGCAGAGGAAGATCGCGGGATGTACATTCCTGCCCGCCGCGTTCGGTCAGTGGTTGACACAACGGGAGCAGGCGATGCATTCGTTGCCGGTTTTGTGGGATCCTTGATAAAAGGTCGTGACGCCTTTGACGCAGCCCGGATTGCCAACGCTGTAGCAGCGTCTTGTGTGACGGCTGTTGGGGCTTCAACGGCAATAAGGAAATTCGAGACATATTTGCCCTGATGGCAAACAAGAGAAACAAGAAGCCAACGTATCACATTGTCTCTCATTCTCATTGGGATCGGGAATGGTATTTTCCCTTTGATCGGTTTCGGGCCATGCTTGTGGAAATGATTGAGGACCTTCTGGAAATCTTCAGGAAGGATCCCGAATTCCGCAGTTACACGCTCGACGGTCAGCTTGCGGCGGTGATGGATTACCTGGAAATCAGGCCGGACCGACGGAATGTGCTCAGGGACCTTGTCCGGAAAAAGAAACTCTTCATCGGCCCATGGTATATTCTCCAGGATGAGTTCCTTGCAAGCGGGGAGGGGCAAATCAGAAATCTGCAATTCGGCATACGTTTCGGAAAAGCTCTTGGCGGAGTGATGAAAATCGGTTACATACCCGACCAGTTCAGTCACATCGCCCAAATGCCACAGATTCTACAGGGTTTCGGCCTCGATGCGGCAATGTTCTATCGCGGATTCGGGGGAGAGCCGGGACAGGAACCGTCGGAATACTTGTGGATCAGCCCGAACGGGTCGAGGGTGCTCCTGCATCACATGCCCAGGGATGGCTACAGTGCGGGATATTTTGGCACCGAGGATGAGGAAACGATCGTGCGGAAGTTCGGACGTATGCAGAAGGAGCTGGATGCGCGCGCAACGACCTCACAACGCCTTTTCTTCAACGGAGGCGACCATCATTGGCCCGATGAGGCGGTCACGACGGCAATGCGAATTCTGCGGAAGCGGACGGGCGTGGCTCTTGTCCATAGCAATATTCCGGAATTCTTCGCACGCGTGAAAAAGGAGGTTACGCCATCCGCTCTGCCGTTGCTTGAAGGTGAATCGCGGTTCGGCTACCGTCATGCCTTTGTTGTGCAGGGCGGCGTGTACTCAAGCCGGATGTACCTCAAGCAGATGAATGCCGAATGCGAAACACTTCTGGAACGGTTTCTTGAGCCCCTGAATGTCCTGGCTTCGTTCAAAGGGTCGCGATCAAAAACACCGCAAATCGAGCAGGCATGGAAATATGTCATTCAGAATCATGATCATGATGCAATTTGCGGGACAAGTACGGATGAGGTCCACCGGGAGATGGTGGTCCGCTACGAGAAAGCAAAGCAGATTGGTGCATTCGTTCTTCAGGATTGTCTGAGTGCATTGTTGCCCTCTGATGAACTTGCAAAAGGCGACGATCAATTTGTCTTTGTTTTTAATCCATCTCCCTTTGCGCGGTCGGAAACGGTTGAGGCAACTGTCGAGTTCTATCTGCAGGATGTCGTTGTAGGCCTCAATCCGGATGTACGGGTTGCACCCAAACGTCCGTCGGTTGCACAGTTCCGGCTTGAGGATGCACGCGGGAAGGCGATCCGGGGCCAAATTTTGGACCGTAAAGAAGCGTATGGAATCGTGTACTCCAGGCACGATTATCCAAGCCAGACACTTGTTGATCGGTTTACTGTTCTTGTAGAGGCCGACGATCTTCCCGCCCTCGGATGGAAGGGATACAAGATAAAGAGGGATGCAGTGCCGGCAGAAGCAAACCCGGTCGATCTGACATGCGGCGAGCAATTCCTGGAGAATAATTTCCTGCGCGTGGACATACGGCCTGATGGGGCGTTTGCCGTCACAGACAAGAGTACCGGAGTCCACTACGATCAACTGAATTACTTTGAAGATTCAGGTGATGTCGGTGACGAATATAACTATTCGTATCCGGAACAGGATCAGATAGTCGCTTCCGGACAGCCGGGTCCCAGAATTACTCTCACGGAGTCCGGCCCGCTTCGTGCTTCGATCCGCATCGAGCATGTCATGAATGTACCGGTCGCTGCGACAAAGGATGAGCGTGCGCGATTGGCGGAGACAACAGCGCTCCGCATTGCATCGACGGTCACACTTACCCTGCATGCACGGAAGGTCGATGTGAGGACGGAAGTTCAGAATAACATCCTGGATCATCGCCTGCGGGCAGTGTTTCGCACGGGCATCGACACAACGGAATCCCTTGCTGAAACGCCGTTTGCGGTTGTTCGGCGGCAGCACCGGGAGTACGATGTGCGCAAGTTCCCCTATGAACACCCCGCGCTTGTGGCGCCGATGCGGAGATTTGTGACGGTTAGAGATGAACAGAAGGGGCTGACCTTCTTGTCGCGGGGATTGCCGGAATACGAACTAAGTGCACGCGAACGCGGGGTCGTCGCCTTAACACTGCTCAGATGTGTGGGAAAACTGTCGGGCCGCAATCTGATTACCAGACCGGGGGGAGCTGCAGGCTGGTGGACCGAAACGCCTGAGGCACAGTGTCTGGGGACCCACACTTTTGAATATGCACTTGTCCCGCATGAAGGGAACGAGAGCACATTCTGGCCGGCTGTGTTGCGCGAGGCCGAGCGATTCACCGTCACTTCGTTCGCTGTGAATCGGAAGAATGATCAGCGGGTTCTCGAACAGTCCTGGTTCTCTCTTGAAGGAGATTTGCAGCTGAGTGCGATCAAGGAAGCCGAGGACAAAAAGGGTATTATTGTGAGGCTGTGCAACCCTGTTCGACGACCGGTACAGGGAACTCTCTGGAGTCTCGTGCCGATCCGAAAGGCGTTCCTCTGCAGATTGGACGAAACGCCGTTGAAATCCGCGGGTGTTGCACGAGGACATTCCATCAAGATTCGCCTGAAACCGTACGAAATAGCAACTGTCAGGTTGCATCCTGAACTCCGAAACTCGAAAGCATGAGGTTCTCCATGTCGCATTTGGCCGGTACAGCGCTTCGTCTCAGCAGAATTCTCAATCCGCAAACCGGAAACGGTATTGTTGTGGCAATTGATCACGGATTGTTTATTGGCCCTCTCCCTGGTATCGAGGACATCGATGGAGCCGTTCGCACGCTGCTCCCGGGCAAGCCCGATGCCATTCAGATGACCCCTGGCACTGCCCGAGCGTGTCTCCCTTATTTTTACGGAAAAAACAAGCCGGCGGTCGTCATCCGTCTTGATGCAACAAACACCTGGCGGAAATCGCCGGCCCCTAAGGAAGGATACTATGCCCAGGTTGCATCGGTGCGGGATGCCGTTCAACTTGGTGCCGACGCTGTTGTGACGTTCCTTTTTGCGGGTTATGACACTGATGCCCAAGAGGCGGCAAATCTTGAAGTACTTGCTGCCATCGCTGCGGAAGCCCGCGCGCTCGCAATTCCGTTCATTGTGGAACCCCTGGCAATTCAGAAGGGCGCCAATGTTGTCCGGGATTTCGAGATCATGAAACTGATTGTTCGTATGGCGTCGGAGATCGGGGCGGACGTGATTAAGGCGGACTATCCGGAAACGCGGGCACAGTTTGAACAGCTTGTTACCTTGGCTTCCGCACCGATCCTTGTCCGCGGCGGACCTAAGATGGATTCTGACAAGGAAATACTTCAGATGGTGAAAGATGCAATGGAGGCGGGAGCAAAAGGAATTGTGTTCGGTCGGAACGTCTGGCAGCACAAGAACCCTGCGAAAATCCTTTATGCTCTTGCAGCTCTTGTTCACGAGGGTGCCTCGGTCAAGCACGCTCTCTCGCTGATCGAAACCGGAGGCAAGTGATGAAGGAGCTCCGTGTCGGCATTATTGGATTCGGCCAGATGGGCAGGATTCATGCCTATGCATACAGGTCGATTCCCCTGTACTACGACGGCCACCCGTGCGCCATCGTGCTGAAAGGCGTTTGCGATTCAAATGAAGTGCTTGCCCGTAAGGGCGTTGAACAGGCTGGATTTGAATTTAGCACGACGGATTTCAGGGAATTGGTGCGACGGAAGGATATTGACATTATCAACGTATGCACTCCGAACAAGATGCATAAGGAAGCCCTCCTTGCGGCGATCGAAAACGGTAAACACGTATACTGTGAAAAACCACTTGCGTTCAACGAAGCGGAGGCCCGGGAGATTGTGGCCGCGGTAGAGAAGGCGGGTGTCAAACATCAGATTACGTCGGAATATCGTTTCATTCCCGCGGTCATGAAGGCCCGCGAGCTCATGGACAAGGATTTCGTGGGCCGCGTATTCCATTTTCGCGGTGTGTACCTGCATTCGGGATACATTGACCCCAAACGACCGCGTGAATGGCGGATGCAGAAGGATGTGATCGGAGGGGGCGTGCTCGTTGATCTCGGGCCGCACCTTTTGGACATCATGCATTACCTTGTAGGCGACGTGGATGCCGTCTCCGCATCCATGGAAACCTTCTTCAAGGAACGTCCCTTGCCGGAAAACCCTTCGAAAACAGCTCCTGTGGAAGTCGAGGATGCGCTCGTGGCAGTTCTTCGACTAAAGAACGGAGCTTTGGGAACAGTGGAATTTTCACGAGTGGCGACAGGGGCTGAGGACGAGATGCGGCTCGAAATTCACGGACAAAACGGCGCGTTGGCGTTTAATCTGATGCAGCCCAATGAATTGCACGCATTCGATGCTCGTGAGCCGAAGAGCAATCAGGGATTCAAACGGATCACAACGGTGCAGAAATATCCCGCCCCCGCCGTGATGCCGGCACCGAAGTTCACGATGGGCTGGGTTCGATCGCACATCGCCGCGCAGCACAGCTTTCTTGACAGCATCGTCAACAATCAAATGCCGTCACCGAGTTTCCATGATGCGCTCAAGCTTCACCATTTGATCGAATGCATGTATGCATCAGTAGAGCAAAGAGACTGGGTCAACTTGTGAATTAATAATTCAAAAGCAAAAATTCAAAAGGGATGCTATGAGTACGTTTACTGTGCAGGAAAATCTTCAGTTGCTCGGCAAGTACCGATATGCCGAGGTCCAGGCGATGGAACTCATGGGGAGCTGGGCATACACCATGGTCCAGCCGGACATCAAAATCGCTTTTGGAAGGCATATGTACCAGGATGCCGTCCATGCCGATTTGATTGGAAAAAGGATTCCTGAGTTGAAAGGGCGGTCGAAGCAATACCAGTACATTGCGCCCAGCGACGAATACGTGAAAGTAGTCGAGACAATCTGGAAGGCTGGAGACGAGCTCAGACGCATGATCGGCTTGTACAGGGTATTGAAACCCGCCGTAATCAAGGCCCTGGGACAGCACCTTGGGAACATTGAACTGCCCGCAGATGAACCCACGGCTTATATCCTTCGCCATATTGCTGATGAAGAGGAAGACCATGTGGCCTGGGCAGAGACAGTAATCCCGCGGCTCGCGACTCCGGATGAAAGGGAAAAAGCAGAGAAATGGGGGAAAGAGCTCAAAGAGAGACTCCTGAAGGCGGGAGGCTTATGGGCGGAAGGCAAGCAGGCGGGAACGTACACGTTCAAAAAGACCCATCCGTACAGCAAACTTCCGGTGCGCGATGCGCGATGGAACGTGATACCATCGGAGGCGGAATTTGTGGAGAAGAACTGGTCATTCGACACGAACGAAGGAAAACTCCATTTGCTCCACGACCTCCTTAACAGCGAATTCATCACTGTCGAGCGTATGGGAAGAATTCTGGCGGATTGTCCGGATATTCCGTGGCAGATGAAAATGGACATGGCGCACCAGGCGTGGGACGAAGCCCGACATGCGGAGATTGTTCAGCGACGTCTCGAAGAACTCGGAGGCCACGTCGGCATGTTTCCCACAAGCTGCTTTGGCTGGGAGGAGGATGTCAATCGCCCCGATCCGCTCGAGCGCCTTGCACTGTCCAATATGACCTTCGAAAGCGAAAGCTGTAAACATTTGCGTGACTGGATCGCGAAAGCAAAACGTACGGGCGACACGCGTTCACAGCAACTCGTGGAGTTTCTCCTGGCCGACGAAGTCAATCATGTTCTCTACGGCGTGCATTGGATCGACGACCTTACGAAAAATGATCCTGAGCGACGGAAAAGAGTGCTGGCATATCCGGATCAGATGTTGGCCACACAGCATCCGGTAGGCGTCTATTTCAAGGAAACGATGAATTCAGCCGGAGAACGGGAATGAGGATCGCTCAATTTAGTCAGTCCGACGGAGCTGCCATCGGGATTCAGATGGGCAACCGTTGGATGAATTTCACAAAGTCCCAGGTACTCTTCGAATGGATCCGTGCTGGAGTGTTCACAAAGCCGCTCACGAATCTTGGTGCGTGGATCCAATCGGGCAGGTTTGACGCGCAGTACGCCCGGACGGTGATGGATTTTGTCTCCAAAGGAAAACTGGAACGCACGCTTTCTATTGAACCGGGTGCAAGAATGAAGGCTCCCATTGCGCGGCCGGTAAAGATCGTGGCCCTGGGCCTGAACTACGCGCTCCACGCAGCGGAAGGGAAGTTTCAGGTACCAAAGGAGCCGATCATATTCTTAAAAGCCGGTTCATCCGTCGTCGGGCCGGGCGAAACGGTAAGAATTCCGCGGGGTCTCGGTCGCATGGATCACGAGGTCGAGCTGGCAGTGATTATTGGCAAAACCGCCAGTGGTGTGAAACGGAGAAACGCCTACAGATACATCGCCGGCTATACCATTGCGAATGATGTGAGCGCAAGGGACCTTCAGACAAAAGATCTGGAGAAGAAGCACCCCTGGTTTCGCTCGAAGAGCTTCGACACGTTCACTCCGTTGGGACCGTGGATGGTCACTACGGATGAAATCGGGGCACCGGTTCACTTGGATGTTGAATGCCTGGTCAATGGAAAGAGGAGACAAAAGGCCAACACGCGGGAGATGGTGTTTGATATTCCTCGAGTGATTGAATTCATCTCAAAATATATTACTCTCGACGCCGGCGATGTTATTTCAACGGGTACGCCTGAAGGGATTGGTCCCATTCGGCATGGCGATACCATGGTCTGCAGAATCGACAAGATCGGCGAACTTCGGAATCCCGTGCGGAATCGATGAAGATCGACAGGATTGTCCTGACCCACGTCAGGGTCCCGCTCGTTGAGCCATTTCGAATCAGCAGCGGCGAGGTGACCGCAAAAGACGGAATCATCGTTGCTATTGAATCAGATGGACTGACCGGATACGGTGAAGCTTCACCGATGGCTGGGTCGTTCTATTCCTCTGACACGCCCGAGAGTGTGTGGAATGATTTGGCGATCGCTCTGGTCCCGTCCGTTCTTCGGAACCCGCCAACGTTGGTTGCGGAACTTCAGGAAATTCTCAACCGCGCAGGTGGGAGTCCTTTCGCCCGCGCGGGAATTGAGACCCCTTTCTGGGACCTCGAAGGGCAACGAATGGGCAAACCGCTTTGGGAACTTCTTGGCGGGCGGAACTCGCCGGTCGAATCAGGCCTTGCCGTCGGCATCTATCCGACGATCGATCGGATGCTCGGAGTAATTGATCGATGCATGCGGGAGGGATACCGGCGGATCAAGATCAAAATTCAACCCGGCTGGGATCTTGTTCCCCTCGAAGCCGTCAGAAGCCGGTTTCCGGATATTCCGCTTATGGTCGATGCAAACTGTGCTTACACGCAGAAGGATGTTCCGCATCTGAAACACCTCGACAGGTTCGGATTGACCATGATCGAACAACCGCTTCCGAAAAACGATCTTGAAGGACATGCAAAACTGCAGAAGGAAATTCAAACGCCAGTGTGTCTTGATGAGAGTGCAGACGATATCCAGAGCATTCAACAGGCGATTCGGTTTGGCGCATGCCGGATTGTGAACATCAAGATCCAGAGAGTAGGAGGATTAGCGAACGCAAAGGCGATTCATGACCTTTGCCAGGCAAACAACATTCCCGTCTGGGCCGGCACGATGCCGGAGCTCGGAATCGGAGGCGTCCAGACGCTTCATCTGGCCACCCTGGAGAATTTTCGTTTCCCGACCGACGTGGAATCCTCCTCCAGATGGTTTACTGAAGATATCGTTGAACCGCCGCTTCAGGTAACAAACGGATTGCTGCGGGTAGCTCCGGGGCCGGGGAACGGCCATCGTGTCAATGCGGAGGCCATTCGCAGGTGGACAATCAGGGAGGCAGAATTTACCGCGGGGTGACTTCGCGCGGAAGATCACAGAGGATACCGTGTCTCTGCAAACTTCGTTCATTGGGTTTTCGCTTCAAAGTCCTCTTGTCGTTGCCTCAGGACCGGCGAGTCATGATGTGAACCAGATTGCCCTTGCCCAGGAGCAGGGAGCAGGCGCCGTGATTCTGAAGACTGCCTGCTCGGACAAGTACGAACACATGCGCTACTGGCCAAGGCCACG
>JACQPU010000215.1 GCA_016207365.1 Ignavibacteriales bacterium
ATGTTTGCAACACCAAGCATGGGACTCCTCTTCCTGAACGAATACGATCCGTTCGATACGACGCACAAAATCGCTTCTGCCCTCAACGTGTTCTCCGTATGGCAGGCCGTGGTGATCGGCATCGGTATTAGCACGATTTCCGAAAAACCGACACGGACCGGAATCTCGATCGCTGTGATCCTCTGGGCAATCTGGGTCGCGATCGGAATCCCCCTCGGCCTCATCCGCTAGTCCTCAGAAAACCGTCCGAGGGCAACCTCCGGGCGGATTTCTTTCCCGTCCGTTTCACGAGTGGGACGGACCTTCTCTTCGCATCGTGAACTTCGTTCAACGCGTGAAAGTTCAGGAATGTACTGAGAGGAACGTCAGGTGGCGGGAAACAACATGCGGATGGTCGTGCCTTTGCCCATTTCGGAATCGATTTCGATTCTCCCCCGGTGATCGTCGATGACCTTCTTCACGATCGCCATCCCCAAGCCCGTGCCGTGCTTCTTTCCGTAAGTCATGAATGGCTCAAAAATTCTCTTCTTCACTTCCTCGGGCATTCCCGTTCCTGAGTCGACGAATTCGATCTTTACAAATCCGTCGCTGGGCCCGGTCCGGACCGTTAACGTTCCCCCCTGGGGCATGGCATCGCGAGCGTTGCTGGCAATGTTATAGAACACCCGTACGACCTTATCGCGATCGAGCTTGACTTGGCCCTTGAAGTTCGTTTCTCGTACAAGCGCCACGTTGTTCTTCGTGAGGTCCTTCTCGATGAAGCCCAGCACATTGTCCATGACTTCGGAGAATTCGACTTCGGCGACGTTCAAAGAGCTTACACCGCGTGTGAAGTCGAGGATTTCCTGGGTCATGTTGACAAACCGATCGACCTGATGAATCATCTCGTCCGCCAGTTTCGCTGCCTCTTCATTTCCCGATTTTTTCTTCATCACCTGGGCATAGACACGGAGAGTACCCATAGGATTTTTGATGTCATGGATGATCGTCGAAGCCATGCGTCCAACTGCGGACAAGCGTTCGTTGGCCACCATTTCCTGTGCCAAACGCGCGTTCTCTATGGCAACCGAGGCGTGTGCTGAGAGCGCGTCGATGAACTGCTCGTCTTCCTTCCCAAACGCGCCGTCTTTTTTGTTCAATAACTGGAATACCCCAATGATCTTGCCGTCTTTGTTTTTCATGGGCATGCATAACATGTTATGCGTGCGATAGCCCGTTTTCTTGTCCACCTCCGGATTGAAGCGGGAGTCATTGTAGGCATCCGGGATGTTGATGATTTCACCTGTCTCGGCGACAAAACCCGCCAGCCCTTTTCCGACCGGCAGACGGATTTCCACCATGTTCTCTCCCTGAAGTACCTTGGACCATAGTTCTTTCTTGATATCGTCGACGAGGTAGAGGGTTCCCCGGTCTGCATCGATGCTTTTTGTCGCAGCATCAAGAATGCGACCGAGCAATTTGTCGAGATCCAGCGTGGAATTAATGTTCTTGGAGGCTTCGATGAGCTTCTGGAGCCTCGCAAAGCTGGAGTTCGATTCTTCTCGCTGCAACTCCAGTTTCTGGACGACGTTGTCATTTGCACGGCGGAGCCGTGTGCACAGCTCCCTTAGGAGATTCTGAGCCAAGGCAGATTGCTCACGAAGCGCCTTGTCGAACTCTTTCTTGGACAGGGCGAAGACAGCGCAATCTTCCACACAAATCACCCGGGCAGATCGCCGGTGACCATCGACGACCGACAATTCACCGACCACATTGCCGCTGCCGATGACGTTCAGCACCGTTTCATCCCCGAACCGCGTCACGCGGGAAACCTTCACTGACCCTTTTTCAATAAAATACACCTTGTCCGGCTTGGTATCGATATCGAGAAGGATGGCACCGGCTGCGTGATGTTCCTCTATCATCGAGGACGCGAGCGCGCGGAGTGTGGCTTCGTCCAGGTTCTTGAATACAGCCGACGCCTTCAAGGCTTCCATCTGGCGCGAACCATGGACGGCGGGTGCCGGCTTCCTGGATTTTGTGGCTGATGATTTGGCTTTCATCGAAGGCCAGGAGAGTGGGAGGTTGAGGGCATTGCGCCGCATTATACCAAGATTCGCCGATTTAGTCAAGCAATGCTCGACGGAGGCGCTCATCGCATCGATAACGTCATTTATTGCATTTCCCTGAATTTTTGTCTACCATGGGTTGCTTCGTGACCTCCGTGCCGCCTCACAACCACATGATCTTCTGATCCTTCCGGCGACTTTCATGCAACGTTTCTGGATGATGGTGTACAATGTTGTTGCCATCCCCGGATTCTGGCTCTTTTTCCGCATCGGGGCTCTTTTCAGAGCAAAGGTCCGTCGCGGTATCGAGGGTCGAAAGGGCCTTCTTGACCGACTCGAGGGTGAGATCCGTCATCTCAAACGGAAGCGGCGTATCTGGTTCCATTCGTCCTCCCTCGGCGAATTCGAACAAGCGAAGCCGATTATCGCGGCATTACGAAAATCCGCGACCGACGCTGATATCATCGTCACGTTCTTCTCTCCATCGGGCTATGAACATGCACGAAACTACAAACTTGCGGATCTTATCACCTACATTCCGTTTGATACTGCCGCAAATGCCAAACGATTTCTTGATCTTGCACGTCCCGATGCGGCAATCATGGTTCGGTACGACATTTGGCCAAATCATATCTGGGAACTGGCGCGACGCAAGGTCCCGGCACTTATAGCCAATGCCACGCTTCGGGCTTCTTCAATGCGGCTCCGGTGGCCATTCAGAAGTTTCCACCGGCACGTGTATGCATCGCTCACGTCCATTCTGGCCGTCTCTGATCACGATTTAGAGTCCTTCCGGAGATTTGGTCTGACCGACACGGAACTGACGGTTGTCGGAGAGACGAGATACGATCAGGTGTTGCAGAGAAGTGAAGAGGCGAGGACCCGGCATGTTATTCCGAGACCTCTTCTCCACAGGCGGCGGGTATTTGTTGTCGGAAGCAGCTGGGAGGAGGATGAAGATGTGGTGCTTCCGGCGTTCCGGAGAATAGCTAGGACAGATCCTCAGGCCCTGATGATTCTCGTGCCTCACGAGCCAACCGTTGAAACGCTCGAGCGATTGGAGGTGCGCCTCACATATCTCGGCATGCGGACCATACGGTTTTCCGATCTGAACGATTACCAGCACGAGCCTGTTATCCTTGTTGACAGCGTTGGAATTCTCGTCCCTCTGTATCAGTATGCCCATGTGGCGTTCGTGGGCGGTAGTTTCCGTCAGGGAGTACACAATGTGCTTGAACCTGCAGTGTACGGAATCCCAGTTCTCTACGGACCAAAGCATGAAAACTCCCGCGAAGCTATTGAACTTGCCTCCCGGGGCGGCGGGTTCGTCATTCGGGACGAGAAGGAATGCCTGAGAACACTCGATAGGCTTTTCACAAACAAGAAACTCCGTGAACGCGCCGGGGCCAGGTCAATGGCTCTTGTTCAAGAGAACATTGGGGCGACAGAGCGATTCCTTGAATATTTGCTTCCTCTTTTGAATCGTGTGCCATGAGAATTGCCTATCTCGATACTATCGGAGGTATCAGCGGCGACATGGTCCTGGGGGCCTTTGTCGGTGCGGGAATGCCCTTGGAAGAACTCTCCGCCCGACTTCGTGGACTTCATCTGACTGACTTTGAACTCGCTGCATCTCACATCGAGAGGAGTGGCATTGTCGCCACAAAGCTTGATGTCATTGTTTCTCGTGACCAGCATCGTCATCGCAACCTGAACGATATCAGGAAGATCATCGGAGCGGGCGATCTCTCCCAGGCGGTTCGATCAAATGCCATTGCCGTGTTTGAACAGCTTGCGGTGGCGGAAGCGCGTGTGCACCGGTCTACACCCGAAACGATTCACTTCCATGAAGTGGGCGCGGTTGATTCGATTGTTGACATTGTCGGCACAGCAATCTGTCTTGAGTATTTCAACATCGGAGATGTCTATTCTTCGGCGGTAAAGGTGGGCAATAGCGGATTCATCGAGACTCAACACGGAGCAATGCCGATTCCGACTCCGGCGACCGTGGAGATCCTCAAGGGATATCCGACTGTGCTCACCGACGTTAAGGCGGAGCTTACCACTCCGACTGGCGCCGCGATCGTGAAGACCCTTTCGAAGGGTACGCTTTCCATGGAGCGGTTCAAGGTTGAGGCGATCGGATACGGTGCGGGGTCACGCGAAATCGCGGAGCTTCCGAACCTGCTCCGCGTCATGGTCGGGGAACTTGAACCGGGATATGCGGGGGATGAGTTACTTACAGTGGAGACCAACATCGACGACATGAATCCGGAGGTGTATCCGTATGTCATCGAGCGACTGTTGGAATCCGGCGCACATGACGCCTATGTGATTCCCGTGCTCATGAAAAAAGGACGACCCGGCGCGTTGCTTTCTGTGCTGTCAGAACGATCGAAACTTGACATCGTACTGAACATCCTCTTTCGCGAAACCACAACGCTCGGGGTCAGGATTCAACCGGTGGAAAGAAAGAAGCTTGGGCGCGCATCCAAGACCGTCGCGACAACGTTTGGGATGGTGAAGGTAAAGGTCATTCAGCGTGAATCGGGCGGGACACTTGTTCCGGAGTTTGAGGAATGTAAGAGGATCGCGCGGGAGAAGAATTTGCCGCTTATTGAAGTGTATAAGAAGATTGAGAAAGAGATTAGTTGAAAATACGAAACAACGAAGGGACGAATCAACGAAACAGCGAACCATTCGTTGACTCGTAACCTTGTGTCCTCTACGCTCGCCGATATTGCTCTTCCTGTTCCCATTAACCGCCTCTTCACGTATCGCATTCCGCCCGAATTTGCCTCTCTGATTTCCCCGGGGAAACGAGCCCTCGTACCATTCGGTAGCAAAGTCTTGACCGGTATTGTTGTGGGATTCCCGACATCCACAACAGTCAAAACTTTGAAGTCCATCAAGGACGTTCCGGATGATGTTCCAACGTTCTCCGACGAGCTTCTCCAGGTCACGCGCTGGATTTCAGAATACTACGGTGTTCCCTGGGGCGAGGTATTAAAGGCTGCCACTCCGCAGGGATTCGCGTTTGAGAGCAGGCGTCGCGTATCGCTTCTGGTTTCATTCGACAAAGCACAAGCCGAGTTGAAACGGGCGCCCAAGCAACTTAAGATCATCCACGCTCTTTCCGACGGTCCGCACACTGTTTCCGCCCTCCAGAAATCGCTGAAATCCCGCGGGATCCATTCTGAACTCCGCGAACTCGAGCGTCGGGGATGGGTTACGATTGAAGAACAGATCCCCGAGCCAAAGGCGAGGCCGCGATTTGAGACTGTTGCCCATCTTGTTCCTGATTATCAAGCTGTACTAAAGACACTCTCACGCCAGCTTTCGGAAAAACAGGCAAAGGTGCTCGAGGCCCTTGAGAAGGCAGAAGGAGAAGCCCGGACAACGGATCTGTTGAATCGCACCGGCGCGGCCTTGTCGACCTTAAAGACGCTTGGCGTCAAAGGGCTTCTTGAATTGCGCCAACGTGAGGTTCTTCGCCGCGATGAAATTGATGAACCCGGCCCAGCCAACCACGTTCACCTCAACGCTGCCCAGCGTTCAGCACTCGAGACTGTTCTGAATGGCGTAAAGGCAGGGAAATATGGAGCGTTCCTTCTGCATGGCGTTACGGGCAGTGGCAAGACCGAGGTGTACATCGAAGCAATCCGTGACATCTTGAGTCGCGGTAAAACGGCGATCGTTCTTGTACCCGAGATCTCCCTCACACCTCAAACCGTCCGAAGATTTCGCGTGCATTTTGGCGATCGGGTTGCGGTGATGCACAGTCAGATGTCCATTGGCGAGCGATTTGACGCGTGGCGTCTGGCGCGCGACGGCAAGGTCTCCATTGTCATCGGTCCACGCTCCGCGATCTTTGCGCCGTTGGCAAATCCTGGACTCCTTGTGGTCGATGAGGAACACGAAGCATCCTACAAGCAATTCGATGCAGTTCCCCGCTACAACGCGCGCGATGTCGCCGTGTACAGGGCATCCCTTGCAAACGCTGTCGTGATCCTCGGCTCTGCAACACCGTCTGTTGAAAGCTACTACAATGCCGAGTCCGGCAAATACACGCTCC
>JACQPU010000216.1 GCA_016207365.1 Ignavibacteriales bacterium
CCGTTTCATGTTGCCACCTCTCCGAAAAACCATTAGACGTGCCTATGTTGCCCCTACCACCTTGCCAAGGTACAATTGTTGTACATAGATACCTTAGCAACGTGAGCCGCGCAACTGAGTTTTGCCTTTTACTTCCCTAAAGCGAGCGCCTCAGCAATTTGAACCGCATTGGTCGCGGCGCCTTTTCTTATATTATCCGCAACAATCCAAAGGTTCACACCATGAGTCACAGTCTCATCCTTCCGGATCCTCCCCACAAACACTTCGTCCTTTCCGGCGGCATTCAATGGCATGGGATACACACCGGACTTTGGATCATCCAGAACAACAACGCCCGGGGCCTGTTGAAGGATTTCACGCACATCCGCGACGGAACACTTCTTTTCGAACTCGATATTGACCGACTCACTGTGACCGCCTGTGACCGGAATGCGTACACAGGTCGCAGTGAGGCGGATTCTTTCCCCCATGATCTTCGAAGTCTCATTCATCATCTTATGCTCTTCCCTGGAATAGCCATCGTCGAAAAAAAGATCGATGTGGGGAAGAGCATTCCACGCGATGCGATGTGGAAACGTGTGCTGCGCCGGTTCCCGCCCCGCGATCTCATCCGCGAGCTGATCAACGCCCTTCTTGCCCGCACCGGTGACGGATTGATAGGTTGACACAACCACGCGCTTGATCCGGAACCGGTCATGGAGAGGCTTGAGCGCAACAACAAGCTGGATGGTGGAGCAGTTCGGGTTTGCAATGATCCCCTTGTGCTTAAAGATCTGTTTACGGTTCACCTCCGGAACGACGAGGGGGACGTTGTCCTCCATTCTGAACGCGCTACTGTTATCGATGACCACGGCGCCGGCGCGCACGGCGAGGGGAGCGAACTCCTTGCTCACTGTCGCTCCGGCTGAAAACAGGACATATTCACAATGCTTGAATTTTTCCGGGGAAAGCGCGTGTACAGGAACCCCCGTTCCGTTGAAGTTCAGTTCTTTTCCCACGGATCGCTCGGACGCAAGCAGAACAAGTCTGTTGATCGGAAATTGGCGTTCCATGAGCACCTGTACCATAGTGCGCCCAACGAGACCTGTTGCCCCAACGATCGCGACATCATGCAGTTTCATAGGACTCCGCTATTGTGCAAGCTCGTTCATTGTTTGGCGGGGACGAATGACCCGGACCCTATCGCCATTGACCAGGACCTCCGCGGGTCGGAGACGGGAATTATAGTTTGACGCGTTGACAAAGCCGTAGGCTCCTGTGGTGAGAATGGCAAGCAGGTCGCGTTGCTTCGTTTTAGGCATTTGCCGATCCCTTGCAAAGAAATCGCCAGTCTCGCACACCGGACCCACAATATCGGTTTTTTCATGTTCGTAAGTCTCGATCCTGACCGGAACGATCTGATGATACGCGTTATAGAGGCTTGGCCGCAGCAGGTCATTCATGCCCGCATCGACGATCAGAAACCTCTTCGAGCGGTTTTCTTTCCTGTACAACACCTGCGTCAACAGCAATCCTGCGTCCGCGATGACAGCACGCCCGGGCTCCAACCAGATTCTGCATCCTGTCTCCCTCAGCACAGGAAGCATTGTGTCAATGAATTGCGCCGGCGACGGAATCGATTCCTGATCATCTTGTTCCTCGGGCAGGCCTTCATGACGAAGGACGTTCTTGTATCGCACACCAAACCCTCCGCCAATATCTACATGCGCGATGGAAATCCCGGCGCCTCTCAGTTCACGCACCAGCGTTGAAAGAAACGTTGCCGCGGCGGTGTAGGGTTCCTTTCTAACGATCTGCGATCCAAGATGGACATGGACACCACAGACTTCGAGGTTCGGCAGGGATGCCGCCACTCTAAAAGCTTCGCGACTCTCGCCCGCAGGAATTCCGAACTTGTGTTCCTTCAGCGCCGTTGAAATGTACGGATGACTTTCGGCGTTAATGTCAGGATTAATTCTGAGGGCGACCCGCGCCGTTTTTTGAAGTCTCAACGCCACGCGGGAAATCAGCTGAAGCTCCTGAACCGACTCGACATTAAAACAGAAGATATCCTCCTTCAGCCCAAACTCAAGCTCGTCCTCCCGCTTTCCCACACCGGCAAACACCATCCGCTCAGGTGGGAAGCCGGCTTTCCGCGCCAACAGAAGTTCACCTCCCGAAACAACATCCGCCCCGGCACCATGCTCGGCCAGAACCTTGAGCAACTGAACGTTTGAGTTTGCCTTGAGTGCAAAGCATGTCACATGGTCAATCCCCGACAACGCAGCATCAAGGGCCTGAAAGTTCTCAAGAAGCTTCGTCCTGCTGTAGACATACAGTGGTGTGCCGAATTCCTCGTGGAGTTCGGTCAGAGGGACATCTTCACAGTACAGTTCATTGTTTCTGTATTCCAGGGCCATCGAGGTCGGATTCACTTTCGCACCGGCACACTGCAGTATTCCAGAATCGCATCAACAAGCCTCCCCGCCCCGAATCTCAATGTATCAATTGCCGGCAAACCCGTTTCCCGCTCAATGATCTCCGCAGCCTCGGCTGATTCACGGTCGCTCAAACCTACGGAATTCAGGCCGATCCCCACAACCTTCGTATCACGGAAGAACTTGATGAGATCTTCGTGCACCGTTACGAGTTGGTCCAGCGGAGGAATTGGCAGACCATAGTCATCCTTCAGACGCGTTGGTTGGTGACACAGGATCATGGCATCGGGCATCGTACCATGGAGAAGTCCGAGCGTTACGCCCGAGTATCCTATGTGAGTCAGCGCCCCCTGGCCTTCCACGAGAATGTACTCATGCCCTTCCGATTCGGACCGGTCAATCTCCTGTTCGATGCATCCTGCAATATAATCGCCGACAATCGAATCGACTGCGATTCCTCTTCCCTGGATCATCATCCCTGTCTGCCCGGTTGCCACAAAATCGGCCCGCACACCGCGCTTCAGAAATTCACGGTGTATCTGAAGAATCGTGGTCATTTTGCCGACGTTGCAGTCGGATCCGACGGTAAGCACGGTTCTGGCTTTGCGGGTTCGCCACGAACCTTTTGCAACCACCTCGGCTTCGGGCGGGATGTTGCGGTAATCGGTAATCTCTGCCCCATGGTCGCGCGCGAGCTCAGAGAACTCCGGATCGTCAGAGAGAATCGTATGGAGCCCGCTGAGAATGTGATGTCCACTTTGAAGGGCCTGCCGGATCACATGTCTCCACTCTTCGGGAAGTCGTCCACCTGTGGGGGCAATGCCAATCAGCAAATGCGTGGGTTTGTAGACAAGGCCTTCAGCGAGATCCCGGACCACGGGAATATCACCACCATAACCAAGGACCTGCTGGGCTGTCATACCGGCCTTTGTGCTGTCGATGACGGCTGCGACCTCATCACGCAAATAAATAATTGCACCGTTGGCAGTTTTCGATCTTAGCGGGCTGAACTTCCCTTCAGCGAGAATCAGGATTCTTCGGTCCATATTACAAGAGCGCCTCAATCAGCCAGTCGTACGGCAGTTCGATCATTCGGACAATCCCGATAACGCCACTTCGGAATTCGGGAACGTTCATGAGCACGAGGACAATGATGATTCCAAAGAATCCGATGCGACGAAATCGCTCCCCGACTTCCGGCGGCAGAAGCGATGCGACAACGTGCGATCCGTCAAGGGGCGGGACGGGGAGAAGGTTAAAGACAGCAAGGAAGATGTTTATCCTGATTCCAAATGAGGCCATGGTAAGTACAAAAAGGACTGCCTCGCGCGCGATACCTTCGGGCATTCCTTCGACCGGGCCAAGAGCGCGTTCTACCACAACGTACAGCAAGGCACAGGCCAGAGCAACCACAAGATTTGAGGCAGGCCCAACGACGGACACAAGAATGTCATCCCGCCTCATATCCCGAAAATTCAGTGGATTGATCGGAACCGGTTTGGCCCAGGCGATGAAAACGGTACCGGCCGAAAGGATAGAGAGTGTGGGGACAAGGATCGATCCGACTGGGTCGATATGAGGGATGGGGTTCAGAGTCAACCGGCCCAGCTCTTTCGCCGTGGGGTCGCCCAGCTTCAAGGCCATC
>JACQPU010000219.1 GCA_016207365.1 Ignavibacteriales bacterium
ATGCTATCATGGGGCCGAACGGATCCGGTAAAAGTACGTTGGCCCAGGTGCTCGCCGGGCGCGAAACATACGACGTCACCAAAGGGGAGGTTCTGTTTGACGGCAGGAACCTTCTGGAGATGGATCCCGAAGAACGCGCTCGTGAAGGACTGTTCATGGCCTTCCAATACCCTGTCGAGATTCCCGGGGTCAGCAACACGTATTTTCTGAAATCGGCACTCAATGCGGTCAGAAAACACCGGGGCCTCGAAGAGCTTGATGCGATTGAGTTCCTGGAACTCGTAAAGGAACGTGTGAAGCTCGTGGAAATAGAGGAGAGCCTGCTGAACAGGCCGGTGAATGAGGGTTTTTCGGGAGGCGAAAAGAAACGAAACGAGATCTTCCACATGGCGATCTTGGAACCTCGCCTCGCCATCCTCGATGAAACCGATTCAGGTCTGGATATTGACGCCCTGCGGATCGTTGCAGATGGGGTGAACAAACTGCGGCGAAGGGATAATGCGATTATTGTCGTGACGCATTACCAGCGATTGCTGAATTACATTGTGCCGGATCACGTGCATGTTCTTGTTGACGGGCGAATCGTGAAATCGGGCGGAAAAGGGCTCGCCTTGGAACTGGAAGAAAAAGGATACGATTGGGTCAAGGACGAAGCGGAAGTCGAGGAAAAGCGATGAAGTCGATGGCGGAATGGTATCAGTCGGCGTTCGAGACGCTCGAAAAAAGCCTGAACGGTGAGGCACAATCAGAACTGCATGCTATAAGAAAAAAAGCGCTTACGCGGTTTACAGAGCTCGGCTTTCCGACAACCCGACATGAGGAATGGCGATTTACAAACGTTGCCCCGGTTTCCGGCACACCGTTCAACCCGGTACCTGCGGGAAGGATATCCGTCATCTCGATGTCGGAAATGCGGAAGCACCTGCTCCCCGACGCGCATAACCTCGTGTTTATCGATGGACACTTCGTTCCATCGCTCTCGAACATTGACAGACTCCCCGAGGGTGTGATCGTCTGCAGTCTGGCCGAGGCGTCGCGCCAATATTCAGCGCTCCTTCAGGACCAGTTTGCGCGTTACGCACCCGGTGACGAAAACCCATTTGTAGCCCTGAACACGGCGTTTGCTCTTGATGGGGCCTTTGTTCATGTTCCGGATGGAATTCGTATTATGAATCCTGTGCATGTACTTTTTGCGGCATCGGGGGAACATCACGCACTGATCCCACCGAGAAACCTCTTTCTGGTAGGCAGGAATGCTCAGGTCTCGCTCGTCGAATCGTATGTGGCCGTTCACGACGGTGTCTACTTTACCAACGTTGTAACGGAACTGGTCGCAGGCAAAGGATCGGCGATTGAACACGACAAGCTTCAGGACGAGAGTCGGTCTGCGTACCATATCGCGTGGACACATATCGTGCAACAGGAGCAGAGCACGGTCACATCGAACTTAATAGCTGTCGGTGGGTCGATTGCCCGCAGCAACGTCACGGTCGTGCTGGATGCGGAGGGCAGCGTTTGTACGCTCAACGGACTCTCTCTTGCCACCGGCACGCAACTGATCGACAATCATACCACAATCGACCACGCGAAACCCCACTGCGAAAGTCACGAACTCTATAAAGCCATTCTGGATGGTAAGTCTCACGGAGTGTTTAACGGAAAGATTTTTGTGCGGAAGGATGCGCAGAAGACAGACGCGAAGCAGACAAATCAGACCTTGTTGCTTTCAGACGAGGCCGTGATGGATACAAAGCCCCAGCTTGAGATCTTTGCGGATGATGTGAAATGTACGCACGGAGCGACTGTGGGACAATTGGATGCGGATCAGATTTTCTACCTGCGTTCCCGCGGTCTTGACCTTCTCCAGGCTCGGGATATGCTCACGTTTGCGTTTGCAGCTGATGTCGTGCAGCGAGTTCATGTGAGCCGATTGCGAGAACAACTGGAATCATTGATTCATGCCCGGCTCCATGCAGGCCGGATAACCACATGAGTCCTCGCGCTGACACGGCTACGATGGCCAAGCCATCGCTCGATGTAAATCGAATCCGGTCCGATTTTCCGATTTTGAGCCGAACTGTTCACGCTCTGCCCCTGGTGTATCTGGACAATGCGGCGACCACGCAAAAGCCTGAGTCGGTGATCGACGCAATGAGTACGTACTACAGATCGGTCAATTCCAATATCCACCGGGGTGTGCATGCACTGAGCGAAGAGGCGACCGAAGCATATGAGAACGTCCGCGAACTTGCGCGACAGTTCATAAACGCGGCCAGCACGCGGGAGATTATTTTTGTCAGAGGTACAACGGAAGGAATCAATCTCGTTGCATCGGCGTTTGTACCGACAATTGTCCAGCCGGGAGACGAGATCCTGATCACGGGTCTTGAACATCACTCGAACATCGTTCCATGGCAGCTCGTGTGCGGACAAACGGGTGCGACCCTCAGGGTTGTACCTATCAGTGATGAAGGCGAAGTTCGGATCGACGAGTTCGCGCGGAAATTGACGCCGAGAACGAAGCTTGTCGCCATTGCCCACGTATCAAACGCGCTCGGCACCGTGAACCCCATGAAATCCATGGTAGCCCACGCACATGAACGCGGGATTCCTGTGCTGATCGACGGGGCGCAAGCGGTTCCACACATACAGGTCGATGTGCGCGACCTCGGAGCGGATTTTTATGCGTTTTCGGCGCACAAAATGTACGGTCCGACGGGCGTGGGGGTACTCTATGGAAAGGTGGAGTTGCTGGAGCGGATGACACCGTATCAGGGAGGCGGGGACATGATCAAGTCGGTTTCCTTTGAACGAACGACCTACAACGATCTTCCTTATAAGTTCGAGGCGGGTACCCCCAACATTGCCGGTGTCATTGGACTGGGTGAGGCGATCCGATATCTGTCCAGGCTTGACCGTGCTGCAATTGAACATCATGAGCATGAACTGCTGGAACAGTGCACGTCAATGTTAAAGGAGATTGAAGGGGTGCGGCTGATTGGAACTGCGCGAGAAAAAGCGGGCGTGATCTCGTTTGTCATCGAGGGAATCCATCCGCACGACATCGGAACAATTCTCGATCAACAAGGAATTGCCGTTCGGACAGGACACCATTGCGCACAACCAGTCATGGAACGATTCGGTGTTCCGGCGACTGTGCGTGCATCGTTTGCAATCTATAATACCGCGGAGGAAATTGATCGTTTGAAGACAGGATTGCTCAAAGTCCGGGAGGTGTTCGGTTGATGACGGACGTACGGGCATTATATCAAGAAGTAATTCTGGACCATAACAAGAATCCGCGAAACTTCAGGGTCATGGAAGACGCCGACCAGTTCCTTGAAGGCTATAATCCTTTGTGCGGTGACCGCTATGTACTCTATCTGAGAATGAATGGAGAAACGATCTCAGATGTCAGCTTCACAGGATCGGGGTGTGCCATTTCAAAAGCCTCTGCATCCGTGATGAGCACGATTGTTAAGGGAAGAAAACGGGAGGAGGCGCTCCGGTTGTTTGAGCAATTTCACGATCTTGTAACTGGTCACAACGATTCACATATTCACCCTGAAAACCTTGGAAGGTTGGCAGTCTTTGCCGGTGTGTCGGAATTTCCTGCACGCGTAAAATGTGCGAGCCTTGCATGGCATACGCTCAAAGCGATCTTGCAGGAGCAAAAGACGGCCGTCACGACCGAATAGAAGGAGGCAGCAATGTTTGAACAAACAGTGGTCAAGACCGAATCGCCGGAAACGGTGGTGATTACCGATCGGGCTGTTCAGGAAATCCGGAAGATTAAGTCCGAGAACAAGATTCCTGAAACCCATGCGCTGCGTCTTGGCATCAAGGGAGGAGGATGCTCCGGGATGACCTACGTACTGGCATTCGATGAGAAGCCGCGGCAGGGGGATAATATTTATGATATCGGTGGACTGACGGTCTATATCGATCCAAAGAGCCTCTTTTACCTCTCAGGCACAACCCTTGACTTTTCGGATGGCCTGAATGGTCGGGGATTTGTATTCAACAACCCTCAAGCGGTCAGGACCTGCGGCTGCGGAAGTTCGTTTGGTGTCTGATGGAAAGTCACATGGAAAACGCGAAGGATCCTCGTCCGACGGTTGATGCTGAACAATCGTTGAAAGATCGTGTGTGGGATGCGTTACGGGAATGCTACGACCCGGAGATCCCTGTCAATATTGTTGACCTCGGACTTGTGTATGAAGTGGTGATCGACGATTCTCTGGCCGGCGAAGCTAATGTGTATGTCAAAATGACTTTGACGGCGCCCGGCTGCGGAATGGGTCCGATCATTGCCAATGATGTAAAACGCCGTGTTCAAATGGTTGCGGACGTCAAGAATGTCCGTGTTGACCTTGTGTTTGATCCGGCATGGAATCCTGGCATGATGAGTGATGCGGCAAGGTTGCAATTGAATATGTTCTGAGGAGCGCGATAGACGAGGCGAGGGACCAAAACACCAGAATCAGTCGAAGGAGGCTCTCATGGAAATCGCTGATGTTATCAGCGTTCTAACCAGATGGTTGCACGTTGCAGCCGGTATTCTCTGGATCGGTTATCTGTATTTCTTCAATTTCGCCAGCGCACAGTTTCTTCCCTCGCTCGAGGGGGACACCAAAAACAAGGTGCTGCTCGGGCTGCAACCTCGTGCTCTCTATTGGTTTCGATGGGGAGCGGCGTATACCTGGATCACTGGGATCTTGTTGCTTGCCCTCGTCTATTATCACGGGGGGCTCATGTTTGAAGCGAATAATACAGACGGTTGGACGGCGGGGGCGGTGGCTATGCTTGCGGTGACCTTCCTCTTCTTTGTGGTTTACGACATGCTTGCAAAGAGCGGACTTGCAAAGAACGGAACAGTGTTTGGCATTGTGGGGGTCGTCCTCATCGCTGTGGTAACGTACCTGATGGTTGACTGGGCCCGTTTTTCCTTCAGGGCGTACAACATTCACATCGGTGCCATGTTCGGTACAATCATGGCGGCAAATGTGTGGATGCGAATCTGGCCGGCGCAAAAAAGGGTTCTCGCCGCGGTAAAAGAAGGAACGGCACCGGATGCGGCTGTTGCCGCGGCCGCACTCGCCCGTTCACGCCATAACACGTTTCTGTCGGTGCCACTTCTTTGGACCATGATCAACGCCCATACGGCGGTGCCGGCGGCGAGCCATTGGCTGTATCTGATCGGTGTAGTTGTTCTGGGCTGGGTTTCCGTGTGGTTGGTATACGGCAAAGCATCCAAACTTAAAGGCATGTAGTCCCCACGGCCCATGCAGGGAGAAGCATAGGGGGATAAATTGGTTAAGGGAATCAAACTCGAAAGGAAACATCATGGCATATGAGTGGAAGTTCAAGGCTCGACCGTATTCGGACGACGACGCTAAGAAGCAACTCGCGGGCGTTATGAGCCCTGAAACATCCGACTGGCACTACAACAAGCATCATAAGGGATATGTTGCGGCGTTGAATACGATTGAAAAGGGACTCGAAAAAGAGGACCGGTCAACAGCAAACGGCAACTTCAGTGTAATCGGTGAACTGAAACGTCGGTTGACGTGGAATCACTCCGGTGCCCTCCTCCACGATGTCTATTGGGAGGTTTTGGGCGGGGACGGTGATTCCTCAAAAGGAGCGGACTTGAAAGCCGCTCTGGAAAAAGAATTCGGCTCAATCGATGCCTGGAAGGCGGACTTCAAGGCGACAGCCCTTTCAGCAAAATTGAGTGGTTGGGGCCTTCTCGTGTTTGACCGGCTGTATTCAGGTCGCTTGCTGAATGTACTTGTCGATGAGCATCAATATGGTGCAATCTGGGGCGGTGTTCCGTTGATTTCGTGCGACGTCTTTGAACATGCGTATTACCATAAAGACGGACCGGAACGCGGAAAATACATCGACAATTTCCTCGCCAATCTCCATTGGGGACGGATCAACGCACGCTATACACAATACGTACTCAACAAGTAGTTCCCGCTCAAAGGCCGGCTCTGTGCCGGCTTTTTTATTTTGATTCTCGTCGGTGATTTGTGTACCATGGCTCCGGTCGCGCCAGCCCCTGAATCCTTCTGATGATCAATCCGGTTCTTCCCATTCTGTTTCTTCTCGTTGTTTCTAGTGCCTCGCTCGCCCAAAAGTCCGCCGAGAGGCAATTTGCATTACGTGTTTCCGTTGATACATTGCGAAATCACGTGCAGACACTGGTCAAAATGGGAAACCGGTGGGGTGGCACACCATCCGGCAATCGTTCTGCCCGTTGGGTTGCGGCCACTATGAAGCGGTACGGACTCACGGCGGAGGTCGAGCAGGATCCGCAACGACTTGTCTATACGCACGAGCGATGGACGCTTCGGGTTGTCAATCCCTCCAGACTGCGCCGTCTTATCCGCAATGACTGGCTTGCGGGATTCTCTCCCTCGCTGGTTCCAACGACTGCGCTGTTGGCAGACCTGGACGTCGATAATATGGATTTGACAGGCAAAGCTGTCGTTACTGATCGGTTGGTTACGGAAGATTTGTACGAGGAGCTTGCTAAGAAGGGAGCAATTGCGATTCTCTCGTTTGCTCCGGGGGATTCGACAATTTATCCCGACTGGGCCATGATCACGCCTCTGCCGGCGTCGCAATCGAATGCGATCCCGCTCTACAATATTTCGTATCGGAACGGCTCAGTCTTGCGGAATGAACTTTCAAGAGGTACAAGCATCCGGATTGCATTGAGCTCCCGCACAGTAATCAAGGAAGGTGCGCCAAAAACCGTCGTCGGACGAATTCGCGGGACCGGAGCGGGCCGGTACATTGTGTGCGCCCATGGCGATTCGGATGCAGGGGGTCCCGGGGCTGATGACAATGCCTCCGGCGTTGCGGGCGTGCTTGAGGTCGCAAGGGTGCTTTCCACAATGGTGCAAACCCGAGCTATCCGAAAACCGGTCCACACGATTGAATTTGTCGTGTGGGGCAGCGAATACTATTCCTCAGAGCATTTCGTTCGTCGCCAGGGGGAGGAACTGCGGACGATCAGGGGAGTTTTGAATTATGACCAAATCGGGACGGGGGCTACACGGAATTGCATTTACTTTGAGGCGAACGATGTTCCTCACAACAAGAATCTCCTTTCCATACTTAACTCTATCGGGGAGCAGTACGCAGGACGGAAGGGTTTCTGGCAGGAAGCCACAACAAACCCGTCGCAGGGCGGAACTGATTCCTACGTGTTTCTCCCCGAACATCTTTCGCGACTCGACGCTCCGCTGGTGCTGATTCCGTCGGTGACTATCTATACGGCCGCTTGGAACACTCTCAGGAGAATTCCGCAAACGGAAGGGTGGTCGTCGAAGGCATGGAAGGGTCCACAAGACACGGTGGTGATCGATTTTTCCCGGTACTATCACTCGTCCCGCGACGTTCCGGAGCTTACGACCGAGCGAGAGCCCTTCAACATGGTGTGGGCTGTGAAGGCAGTTGGGATTTCCCTCCTCAGGCTCGCCTGGGAATGACCTGTTTCTTGACAACCGGAGTGAATTTCCGTACCATATCACCACCAAGGTGCAGATGCAGAACAGTGACTCTCCAGAAGACCGGTTATCATCGGCTCCCGAAAAGCCCGGGCCTCATTATTGGCAGTACTGTGTGAATTGCGGAACGTTGCTTGAGGGGTGGCGATGCAAACTGGTGTGCCCAAAATGTGGTTTCTATCATTCCTGCAGCGAGCCCTGATCGGATCGCTCTACACTCCGCGAGCTCTCGCCCAATCAAACCCAGCTTTGTCTCTTTGCTGAATGTCTTCTCCAGCGCACAGCATTGGAACAGTGTATGAGTTCCGTCGGAAGGCGTATGACTTAGGGGCGAGGACTCACATCATGGGCGTTCTGAACGTCACTCCCGATTCGTTTTCGGACGGAGGGCGATACTTGAGTGTGGGTGATGCTGTAGGGCGGGGGATTGCGATGGTGGAAGAAGGGGCGGATTTTTTGGATATCGGGGGCGAATCGAGCCGGCCGGGGTCGGACCCGATTTCTGTGGACGAAGAACTTCGGCGGATCCTTCCTGTCATCGAACGTCTTACGAAGGCCGTTTCGATTCCAATCTCAGTCGATACATACAAAGCGGAAGTTGCTCGTCGAGCCCTTGAAGCAGGCGCTTCGCTTGTGAACGATATTTCGAGTCTGACAATGGATCCCATGATGCGGGATGTCGTAGTCGAGCGTGGAGAAGGTGTGGTCCTCATGCATATGAGGGGAATCCCGAAAACAATGCAGGAACGTCCACACTATGATAACGTGGTAGCTGAAATCAAATCGTTTCTTGAAAAACAGGCAACGCTTGCGCGGAAGGCGGGTATCCGGCAGGTCATTATCGACCCGGGAATTGGATTTGGTAAAACGCTGGAACACAACCTTGAGATTCTAAAGAAGCTGAAGGAGTTTTGCGAGTTGGGTTACCCGGTTCTTGTGGGGCCATCCCGCAAGTCCTTTATCGGCACAATTCTTGACCTTCCCCCGACCCAACGACTCGAAGGTACGGCGGCCGCGGTGGCCGTCTCAGCAATGAACGGAGCATCCATCGTTCGGGTGCATGATGTACGGGAGATGGTGCGGGTAGTGAAGATTGTCGATGCGATCAGGCGTCATGCGTGACACGTGTTACGTGATTATTCCTGCCTTTAACGCAGAGAGGACTCTTTCGCCGCTTCTGAAATCATTATCGACGGGATCGGGTGTGTGCGAGGTCATCGTGGTTGATGATGGTTCCCGGGACGGAACAGCGGACGTCGCCGCAGCTCAAGGAGCACGCGTTGTACGGCATGGACAAAACCGCGGCAAGGGAGCCGCACTGGCGACGGGGATCACGGAGGCATTGAAGGATCGAACGATGGGCTGGGTTGTTACGATGGATGCGGATCTTCAGCACGACCCTGGCGATCTTCCCAGATTTTTTGAGGCGCAATTGAAGGGGAACGCGGAGATTTTCGTCGGTTGGCGGCGCCGGATGAATACCGGAATGCCCCTGGCAAGGATGCTGTCCAATACGATTACGTCATTTCTCGTTTCGGCGAGGACCGGATGTGAAATGGCAGACAGTCAGTGCGGGTACAGATTGATTGCACGGGAAGTTCTTGAACGGGTCAGCATTGAATCTGAAGGTTATGAGGCCGAAACCGAACTTCTGATCAAAGCGGCCCGGCTGGGATTCCGTATTGCCTGGGTCCCGATCCGAACTGTGTATCGAGAGGAACCGAGCTCGATGACACACTGGACCACCACGAAGCGTTTTGTCCAAACACTGATGCGAGAATACTGAATGCCCCGTTTCGACGAAGAACGCAAAGAGATGGTTGCGTTGTTGCGGCAGAGGGGAATTATCAATGAACGAATCCTTTCGGTCATGGAGAAAGTGGAGAGGCATCTCTTTGTAAAGGAGCCGTTCATTAACAGGGCGTATGACGATACGGCACTGCCAATCGCAAAACAGCAGACAATCTCGCAACCTTACACAGGTGCGTTCATGACGCAGGAGTTGGATCCGCAACCCGGCCAGAAAACCCTTGAGATCGGGACAGGATCAGGCTATCAAGCCGTGATTCTTGCGGAATTGGGAGCTCGTGTGTTTACCATTGAGCGACATATGGACCTGTTTCTTCAGGCCCGGAAACTGTTCGAGCGGTTCGGATATCGGATAGCGACCCTCTGCGGGGATGGCACAGTGGGATGGTCTGAGTTTGCGCCGTACGACCGCATTGTTGTCACAGCGGCCGCTCCGGAAGTGCCGGAGCCGCTGCTCCAACAACTTGCCGACGGCGGAAAGCTTGTTATTCCTGTGGGAGGATTGGATTTGCAGAAACTGTATAGTATTACGAAGACGCCCGACGGCTTTGAGCGGAAGGAAGTGTACGGGTTCAAGTTTGTGCCGCTCATAGGCAAGAAAGGGTGGAACGGTAAATAAGGGCTTGAAGAGCTGGGAAGGGGGAATCTTCCCGAGAGTATTACCTTGAAAAAGATCCTTGCGCTTGTTGGGCCAACGGCAGCGGGAAAAACGCGCCTGTCTCTTATTCTCGCCACAAGGCTCCACGCCGAGATTGTCTCCGCTGATTCCCGTCAGATTTACCGGTATCTCACCATCGGAACGTCCAAACCTTCTGATGAGGATCGGCGGGCAGTTCCCCACCATTTCATCGATACCCATGATCCGAGTGATTTGTACAGCGCCGGATTGTACGGTCGCGAGGCACGCAATGCGATTCATGAGATCATCAGAAGGGGGAAAACACCAATTATTGTCGGAGGGTCAGGCCTGTATATCCGCGCACTTGTTGATGGTTTGTTTGAAGGGCCGGGGGCCAATGAGGAAATCAGGAAATATTTGGAGTTGAGGTTGAAAACTGAAGGTATCGGTCAATTAATCCGAGACCTTGAGCATGTTGACCCGGATACGGCGGGAAGGATGCGTGTGGAGCCGAAGGCAAGAAGGATAATTCGGGCTCTCGAGGTGTATTACTCAACGGGAGTGTCGCTTTCACGCCACCATACGAAACAGAATCGCACACAGGATCTCAACGTACTGCAAGTTGGCCTTGAATGGGATCGCCAGCTCCTTTATCGACGAATCAACGAGCGCGTGCTGCAGATGATACGCAGCGGATTGGAGGACGAGGCACGCTGGCTTTTGGAACGGTATGACCGCCGGCTCAATGCGCTCAACACCGTTGGGTACAAGGAAATGTTCGACTTCATTCAGGGGAAGAAGGATCTTGAGTCCACAGTCTCTCTCATGAAGCAGAACACCCGACGTTTTGCCAAACGTCAGGTAACATGGTTTCGGTCTGATCGCCGAATTCGATGGATTGCTCTGAATGAGGAACGGGACTGGGAGGAGGTCGCCGAACGCGTATTGCGGTTGTTGCAGAAGGAGGGATGAGCAGGATTTTGCATTTCGACAGATTCTTGGATATATTTCGCTTTATAGGGCATACGTAGAAAAGCTCGTTCGGGGCGTGGCGCAGCCTGGCTAGCGCGCTTGGTTCGGGACCAAGAGGCCGCGAGTTCGAATCTCGCCGCCCCGACACAATGCAACTTCTTGAGAAGGCACACTTGCCCCGCACTTGACGTGTGGGGTTTGTTGTTTAAAACCCGTGTATTTAC
>JACQPU010000220.1 GCA_016207365.1 Ignavibacteriales bacterium
GGCCACGGTGAGTCCGGACCATCCCACCCTTGGGGACATTGTGATCCTGACGTACAATCCAGGTGCTCAGCCTGCGCTTCATAAGGACGTCTCAGACCTGACCGCCGAGGTGCTCCTGGCCCGTGAATCTGAAATGCCCCTCCTCCTTGAGGTTCCCCTTCGCAATGAGCGAGAACACTGGAAGGGGTCGTTTAAGCTGGACGATGCAAATGCACGAACACTTTTGATTCGGTACATCTCCGGCGATGAAATCGACGACAATGGAGGACACAGCTGGGATATCCTCGTGTATTCAAAAGCCGGAATCCCCCTTCAGGGCGCTTACCTGATGAGATCAATGATCAATCGATCTGACAATTACTTCGGATTTAAGCGTCATCGCGACGACGATGCCGCATGGACCGATCTTGCCGAAGAGCAGAGGCTCTATCCGCAGAACTGGCGGGCGCAACTCACAGGCTGGGGCTATGCCTTCCGCGCTCGGCCGGACGAGCAGACAATGGAGCTTATCAGGAATGAGTTAGATGACCTGTACAAGAAAAGATACGAAGATGAGGAAGTCGTAAGTTCCCTGCTGTATTGGTTTGATCAGACTGGTCAGAAGAACCACGCCAATGTGATCCGCTCGCATTGGCTGAAAAAGAATCCCGGGGGGAAGGTTGCAGCCGCATCAAGACAATCGGAAGTATTCAGCGAGGAAGATCCCGTCAGGAAAGTCAAACTGCTTGAACGATTCATGGAGGAGTTCCCTCAGACTGACGATAACATGCTCAACGTTCTCATCAGTTTCTGCATTCAGGCAGAACTCTTTGACAAGGCTATTGGCTTGCTCGGTAAGCATCCCGACCCCAATCCTCAACAGTATAGCGCTCTTGCATGGCACCTGATTGATACTAATCAGGATCTCGACAAAGCCATGGATTGGGCCAAAAAAGGGCTTGAGCTTGCAAGGAAGCACAATGAGCGCTCGAAGCCATCTTACCTCAGCAGCCGTCAATGGAAAAGAAGCAGGGAGCATGGAATCGGCATGAGTGCCGGCACGTACGGGCTTGGATTATTCAAGAGGGGAGACTTTGTGGAAGCGGAGCGGGCATTCCATGAAGCGTACCAGGCAACCAGCGGCGCCGATGTGGATATCAACGAGCATCTCGTTGAGTGTTACGTGAAGAATAGGAATCACGAGGAAGCTATGAAGGTGGCGAATGAGTGTCTCAGGAAGGGAAAGGCGAACGATAGCCTCATCGCCCACTACAAGGTCGCATATATCGCAACGACCGGGTCAGAAGAGGGATTTGAAGCGGCGGTAGAAAATGCTCGAGGTTCGGGCAAATGATCACTCGAGACAAGCATCTGTCTCCTAAGTTCGCCGAATTACCAACATCGTCATGTCATCCGACGCTGGAACGCCATTTCGAAACTTCTTGAGGTCTTCCACGCACACCCTGAGAAGGTCCTGAGGGGCCAGCATGAAGTTCGCTCCAACGACCTCCCGCAATCTCTGCTCACCATATTGCCAATGTGAAGAATTCCGCGCTTCCGTGATCCCATCTGAATAGAGAATCAAAGTGTCCTCAGGACGAAGGTTCACACGAATCGATTCGTATTCGGATTTGCAGAACATGCCGATGGGAAATCCTGTCGACGGCAGGATTTCGACCTCTCCGTTCTTGACAAGCACCGGTAGACAATGACCGGCGTTGCAGATTTCAACCCCACCAGCATCATCGGCTTTCCCTGCCACAATCGTGGCAAAATGTCCCACAATCACCGACTCGCAGAATAAATGGTTGGCTGTCCCGACAACCTCGTGAATCGGACCTGCTTCACGGGTAAGACTTCGGAACATCGCATAGAGCTGTGCCATCAGGATCGATGATGCCACGCCTTTCCCAGACACATCCCCTGTGAAGAAATACAAGGCGCCTTGTTCCCGTTCCGGAATTATGAGGTCACAATAATCTCCGCTCACTGGTCCTGCGGGCTCGTAGTGATACGCTGTGCGCCAGCGACCTGCCTCCAGGTCCTTCTTTGGCAGGAGCTTGGTCTGAACCTGAAATGCGAGATCGAGGTCGCGCTCCAGCACACGCTGTTCATCAGGACTCAAATGATCAAGACAATTGCGGGCCAGTGGATCGGTCATGATTCGTTCGTGCTCAATCGAATCATGACACGTTTCGCAGATTCCGTACGTTCCTCCCGCCATTTTCTCCAAGGCGGTATCCACTTCCCGCATAAGGGAATTCAGATGATCACTGCTTCCGCGTTTCATTGCGGCAAGAAGGCGGGTCTTACGATCAAGAAGTTGGGTGCGGAGATAGTCCTGAGTGTTCATAAACGGCTCCCACATACCATGTTCATATTGGGTATACGGAACGAATGCTATAAAGGATTCGCGGTAGACTACCCTCCATTCCCATAAAGGACAAACGCTGCCCAATAATACGGGTGCCGGGTGGGCTCAGATCGCAAAAGCTGTTGTTGAGCCTTCTGGAGCGCGGCGCTCTTTGATTCACCTCGCCTGAGCAACGCATGGTAGTGTGACATCAACGTTGCAGTGGCAAAATCGTCGACTTTCCATAAACTTGCTGCAAGACTCGGGACGCCTGCATAGAAGAATCCCCGCACAAGGCCGATGACGTCATCGTTTTTGCGAATTTTCGCCAAACCCGTTTCACACGCTGAAAGGATCACCAGGCCTGTTCGGGTAAGATTCAGATTATAGATTTCATGCACTTCCAGAAAACCGTCATTTCCTCCATCGGGCGAAAGCGCCAGCGACGACAGGTACGGATAATCGTAATTGAACAGGCCGTGACAGGCAAAGTGAACAATATCAAACGCACCCATGTGCTTTCGCGAATTTGTCTCGCTTGCTTCCTGTCCCATATAGACGACGGATCTGGCATGAATGCCCTGAATCGTTCTGACTTCCAGTTCTGAGCCGGGCAGTCTCGTCACACGCGGGTTGGCCGGGTTGCCGATGGCCAGCACCGAGGGTGACGCCGGAAGCCGCTTGCCTCCCTGAACAAACTGAAGGGTGCTTGCGTTTGGAAGAACCGCAAGCGAATTCGATTCCACCAGGAATTGCTGGCCGTCGTGCAAGCCGCCAAAGGGCAGATTGTTCAGTCGGCCAGACGGGACAATCAACAGCGTCTTCCCTTCCATCTGGTTTCTCACAGGCGCGAGGAGAGAGTCAAAGAGAATTCGCGCATGCCGCAGGTAGGCATCACTGGATAAGTTGTGGATGGCGGCGCGGTATTCCTCAACAGTCGAAGCGAGGTTCTCGGGCTTCCAGGAAATGGTCCTCATATCCCGACCTGCGCGCGAAACGACAAACAAGTAGATCTTATCCAGTGACACATAATAATTTAACATCAGCTCGTTCTCTCCCAGCAATTCCCTCACGGAAGAGAGAGTGAGCGTATTCACAGAAACGAGTTGACTCGCTTTGTTGTTTTGAGCCGAAAGCTGCTGGACAATCCGCTCATAGTTCCGGGCCACGCTTTCGTCGGGCACCGGCTTGGCCTTGATGCCGCGTGTACCGCTTGTTGGCGTCAGATCTACCGCAAGCGCCGTTTCACCTGATCCCCATTCGCGAAGTCTTCCTGTCACCGCAGCCAGGTCGCGGAGCGACGGGTCCTGAAGCTTGGAGACAAGCTGCGTACCGACATCACTCACAAATGACTCGGCTCTTGATTGCTCGCTTGTGTTGAAAGCGAGTTCCAAATACCGCGGATCGGAGGTCGCATCATAGAGCGTCGCCGCAATGTCAACAGAGAGCCGGAAGGCGTTGACGTTCCGCAACGATTGAGATTCCTGCTCCGACCGAAGGAGAGAACCGGCAATGCTTGCCGAGAAAATCTGAACGGCGTTCGTGATATGCTCCTCAGCTTTGAGGAGCATTCGAATATCCTGTCGATTTTTTCCTTCCGTGAATTCAATGAATGCAAGCGTGGCATATCCGAGTCCTGCAAGATCCCCTTCCGCATCTCCTGTCGCGCGGAGGAGTTCCATGGCCCGGTTGGCTTCGCTGCGGGCTTCTCCATAGTTCGACAGGCCCAGGGAGCATTGGGCCTTCTTGTACCTGAGCTCGACTTGCGTCCGCAGATCCTCCGTGCCTTTGTAGAACAAAAGAGCCGTATCATAGAATCGCGACGCCTCTCCAAGACTGTCCGCAAGGAAGTAGTTGTCTGCAAGATCGATGGCAATTGGAGCAATAAATCCGGTTGCTCTCGCCCGTTCTGCGAGGCTGTAAGCCTGCCGAAGCATCGACACCGCCGACCAGTTGTCCCCGCCCGTCTGAGCCTGAGCCGCAAGGGCTTGCAAGACCTGAATCCTGTTGAACGGGTCACTCAATTGTTCCTGTTCCCGGCGCACCTCCTCGAACAACGAGGCTGCAGAAGTTTCGAGTCCGCTTCTCCGGTAACTTTCCGCCAGGCGCAGGGACGCCATCACCTGGAGCGCTGTGTTCTTTTCGGCCTTTGCCAGTTCCCGTGCGCGGAAGAACCGCTGTAACGCCGCGGCCGTGCTATCCGTTTTCATGAGGACGATTCCCGCGTTCAGGTCCGCTTGAATGCGAAAGATCGCGTGCGCAGCCGAACGAGCGTAGAGATCATCAAACATCTGGAGCGCGCTCACGTGCTCGCCGTTACGAGTGAGGGCAAGACCTAGATTGTTCATGATGCTCGATCGTTCTGATTCCTCAAAAGCCGATGCCGACAACAGGGCGCGCCGGTACGAACCGATGGCGCTGGCATTATCCCCCTGCAAGTATGCAATGTCACCCTCTGTCTGATTCAAAAGAGGATCAAGAGAGGGTGTTGCGAGAGGACGCATGAGCGAGACAATTCTCACGGCCTCTTCAAGATCGCCTTTCCGAATCGCAAGCATGGTGGCGAGGCGGGAAATGTGGAAGCGTACGGAAGGGGAAGCAGCGTGTGCCTGCACAAGCAGGACTTTCAACGTGTCATATCCGCGTATCAGACCTCCTGACCGTTCATGCAGCGAGTATCGTTTCTTGGCAAACTCCACAGTGCGGTTCTCATCCCCCTCCGCAAGAATTGCGGTCTGAATGGTCGACAATAGCCTGTCGGCCTCGACAAGGTTACCCCGTGCTTCGGCGGATTCAGCAAGTTTAATTGTATACTCAATGCGCGCTCGGCTACTGCCACTGTGCTTCGCCAGGGCCTCAGCCTGTGGGTTCATTCCCGCACCCAGATAGAGTTCAGTTAGTGCGGAGATTGCAGCCTGCTTCACCTCTTGTTCCCCATCGAGCAAGTCGGCTGCCGCGAGGGAAGATTCGAGATCAAGGATGGCGCCCGGGATGTCATTTGTCGATCGTCGGAGAATGCCGACCTGATAGTGCAGCATTGCTTTGGTTTTCAGATCGCCGGACGGTCCAAGAACCTCAAGAGCCCTGTTGTAATAGTGCACCGCACGCGGGGGAGGCGATGGTTGCCTGGTCGCTAATCCGACGTATAGTTGTACCTGCTTGGCGGCAATCTCTGCCACACGAGCATTGTCCCCGGCAACCAACGCCAGACTCTTGGCCTGGGAAAAGGCCGAATCAGACTCGGCGTCTTTTCCCAGATGGGCAAGACTGACTGCATAATGAAAATATCCGACGCTCATCTGTGGCTTGAGGTCACGGCGTCGAAGTTCCTCCAGGAATTCCGGCACGTGCACCACGACGGAGTCATGCATATTACTCAGGAAGAAAGCCTGAATTCTTTCCCATGAAGACTTAAGATCCTGAGCGCCGACCGTGGCAACAAGGCTCAGCATCAACACCACTGTGGGGGACAATTTCTTCATGCTTTTCTCCTATTGGATTCCTTTGGATTCGACAATCGTCGGGTCCCAGGCTTTGAATTCCCTTTTGAACATTGCGATCACTTTCTCGGCTTCCTCCCGACTCTCATAAGTACCCAGTGTGAGCTCGTACTTGCCGCCGCTCCGCTCACTGGTAACAATCGCAATCGGGAACCCCCGTCCCTGATACAGTCGTTTTTCTTCGTACGCATCCTTCGCAGTACGAAATTCTTTCAGTACCACGGTGTAAAGGACAGCTGCACCCGCTGTCGGGCGAACAGGATCCGTAAGGGTTGAAATCATCGTAAATTCACTCCGCCTGTTCTTCTGGAGATTCTCCGGCGTGTCGTTCGATGCAATCGGATATTGACTGCCATACCCACGAGCGATCAACCTTTCCGGGGAAATTCCATTCATAATAAGAAAATCGCTGATCGCGTGGGCACGGCGCGAGGAGAGATCGATATTTTCTTCCTCCTTTCCCGTGGAGTCTGTGTGACCAGCAATTTCCAGACGTATATGCGGAAGTCCCTTCATGGCATCAACGATTTCATAGAGATTGCGTTCGGCCTCCTTGCGGATCGTAGCCTTCCCAAGATCAAAATAGATGTTATAGAGACGGATAATCCTCGGTTCGGCGGCGAGAATCGCGTAGACACCTGGATCCGTTGTCACAAACGTAAATGTCCGAGCCACAGCATCAAATCGCTTTGTCACCGGTTCCCAATTTCCCTTCCGAAAGTGATACACTCCCGCCTTTCCCGGCACCACCAAGCTCCTTTCGATCCACGCTTGCTCGACGGGAAAAATCACCTCAGAAGATCCTGTAAGCGACCGGATGGAATACAACGGCCCGACTGTCGGGAACTTTTCAGAAGCTTCTGGCCATTGGATCGCTGTAAGGGGCGCGGAACCGTCTTCCAGAATGGGGTGGAGTATTGTCGCCCCATTGGTGAGGGCAACTCCCTGCGATCCATTGATAGAGAGGGGCAATAGCGGGTATCGTGTAGCAAGTTCACGGCGTTCAGCGCTGGACAGCTGCTCGAAAAACCCTCGGGCTTCAATCGTTCGGGCCTGGACAAGGAGCGAAGGGACCAGCTCCATCCGTGCTGCCGAACGAACCTGCTCAGATGAACCTTTCTCAGCCAGAGTTTGGTACTGTTCCACCGCCTCAGCCACCATTCCAGCCCGCGAGAGCACCGACCCCAATCGAAGCGTCAGATCTTCTCGGATATCGGGATCAAGATTGGATGCCAGCGCCTCGCGGTAAAACCCGACGGCGTCATTGAACCGTTGTTCCTGTTCGGCAATCTTTCCCAACTCGATGCGCGCAAACACCGCCGTGCGGGAGTCTCCATAGTTTGTCACGACTTGCTCAAGATTCTTTGCCGCCGCGGGGAGATCCCCCATTTCCATACTGAGTGCAGCGGATTGGAGAAATGCTTCCGACGCCAGCTCCGTGCCTTCATACTGAGAACTAAGGGTCGAGTAGGTATTCAGAGCCATCGCAAAATTCCCTTCAGCAGTATAGGACTTCGCGAGCTCCAGGAGTGCACGGGCACGAACGCTTCCCTCGGTCTGACTCTTGAGAATCTCATTGTACGCATCCTGTGCGGCCTTGAACTCCTTTGCATTCTTGTACAACTCCGCCTTTTCCAGAAGGACATCGTTGTACACGGCACTGGCCGGATTGCGGAGAATCATGTTGAACACGGCAAGTGCTTTCGCGAATTCGCCCCTTCGCTGCCAGTACCTTCCAATCCGGAGCCGCACCTGGTCAGCGTGCTTTGATGCGGGAAAGTTGGATAAGTACTCCAGATACTGCCTGAGAGACTCTCCGCCAATTGATTCCGTGTACACGAGGGTGTAAAAACCTATATTCTCCCCGTCAACGAAAAACGTCTTCTGTGCCCATCCCCTGAACGGTCCTTCAAGTTGAAATTGTACGGGGTACGCATCTCCGCTGATCGCTGACTCCGGTGAACCGTAAGTGATTCTGTACTGACTCCGAAGGAGTTGAAGAATGGTCTGATATAACGGGGCCAGGTCCGATGCTCTGCGAACGAAGAAGTATTCTCCTCCGGAACGAGTAGCCAGATCCTTCAGGGCTGCGTTTTCAGAGACGTTCAGATCAATGGCGTAGATCGGTATATCAGTTGCACGGATCATCTCGCGGATCTTCTCCATGCCGGATACCGATCCGTTATCATCACCATCCGAAAACAGTACGACGGCCTTGCGCCCGAGTGCGCTCGAAGCATTCAACGTGGAGAGTCCGAGGAGGAGGGCGTCATACATGAATGTTCGCTCGGTCATCAGGCCCGTCCGGACAGACTTGTGGAGGAACGGCTTTGAATTGCTGAACGGGGTTCGGGCTCTTGCAATGACCGGTCGCGCGAATTCAGGAACCTTGGTCGTAACCTTGCCGTCCCCGAAATCGAACAGCGCAACGTAGTCTCCCGTTTTCAGACTGTCAATGAATTGTGCAGCAGCAGTTTCCAGTAATGCCGTCCGGCCCTGCATTGATGTGGAGTTGTCGAAAATCATTGCCAGAAACAGCTCAGACTCGCCTTTGAATTTGAGATCGATAACGGATTCCACTTCCGTCGGCCTCACGGGGGACCCCTTGTGCTGAATGGCAATCCACTGCGGATCAAGCGCTTCACGCAGCAACGGCTGTCTTGTTTTGTCAGCCAGCGTGACAAACAAATCGACTTTCGGATATCTGCTAAAATCAAGCTGATTAAGATAAACGGTTGCCGTTTGGGTCGTTTGTCTGGCCACGGATGTCTCCGTCCACACCATGACAAACAACACAACCA
>JACQPU010000221.1 GCA_016207365.1 Ignavibacteriales bacterium
ACTCAATGTTGTGCGGTAGTGCCTGAGAATCCCCTCCCGCTCGACCGAAACCAGAGCTGTAGCTTGTTCATACGGAGACTTGACGATAATGCCTGCAGTCTCGCCGGGTTTATAGTGCGACTTGTCAGATACCAGCTCGATTCGATCGTCGTTTCCGCGTTCCCAGGCGACATATCCGCTCCCGCTTACATAAAAGTATCCTTCAGTGAAAATCTCGTTGCCACGTTTGTCTTTGCCTGTGGCCGTGACGTAGTAGAAGCCGGCCTCGGTGGGGGTAAACGCGTGCACTACCGGTTCAGATCGCGTTTCGATCATGGCGCGATGAACCACCGTATCCACCTGTGTCGATTCCCACCGGTACCGTCCCCCGGTTTCCGCAACCCGAACAGACTTCCACGTGCGCTTTACGACCTGGAGCGCTATTGATTGTCCTGCAACTGCCTTGCCGTCAGGCGCGGTGGAGACGATGGCGAGCGACAGGGAGGAATCTGTTTGGACGAATGTTGCCGCAGGCTTTATTCCGACGTACCATTCGCCGCCATGCACAACGACCGAAGTTCTCCCGGAAATGACTTGACGCGACTGCGAGGCGACGTCGGCTTCAAGCTGAAGATACTGCGGTCCCTGCAAGTCCCCAACATCGAGCGTTCCCCGCACAACGGCAAAGCCCTCGTGATCAAGGGTGTCCTGGGTTGCCGCAAGCACTTTGTATCTGGAAGAGTATGGCGTGAGGAAGCCAAGCCGTCCAAAAAAATAGCCCTCGTAACCTGGTGGATTCCACGACGTCGTGTTTGCCGTGAGTCTCCAACTGACCGCCTCTTTTCGCATCGCACCGCCAAAGAGATATCGTGCCGACACCGTGCCGGACACTTCATCGCCGATTGTGTACTCACCTTTGTTGAATCGCGCGGTTACTTCAAATTCTGCGGGTTGAAAGGCTTCCACTCTGAGTGATCCCGAAGTCAGCGGGACCCATTCGTCTTTTCCTTTTCTTTTCTTTTTTGTTTGAACCGCGATGGAGTAGTAACCAAGCGGAGCATCGGGCTTGAGCGCAAGAGAAATGGCAAAGGTTCCGAACGGAGAGAGACGCGGCTCCTCGGTATGAAGTTCTTCGTTTCGGGAGTCGCGCACAATCACCTTGAGAGGAAACGCTACCGAGGGAACTCTCCATGTCCCGTCTTTTCGAACGCGGATCACTGACTTCATGTGTACTTGCTCACCGGCCTTGTACAGGCCCCGGTCCGTAAAAATCGATCCTTCCACCGGTTCTACTTTTGGGTTCCACTCGTACGGCACAGAGAACGTGTAGGGCTCGATCCCCTCGTTCCAGTCGGAACTTGAAAACGCCACGTCACCCTTGTATTTCACGATTACCCACAGTCGGGGCACCCGCCGGTGGTAATAATACTCCTCCTCGTCGTCTCCCTCGCTTTGCATTCCCAACTTACCCCATCCCGGCGTTTTCGCAAATCCATCCTTGTCCGTGGTGCCGGTCCACAGCACTTTGTTGCTGTCGTTCCTGATCTCCACTGATGCTCCGCCTACCGGCGTGGCGTCTCGTAATGTGGTTACCCAAATCAGGTTGTCTGTCGGTGAAAACTTGGCTGTGATGCCGAGGTGCGTGACCTGAATGAGGGATTTCAGGTAGCGCCGGTGTTCCTGGGGGAAGAATTCATTCTGTACCTGGAGAAGTACCACGCCCGTTTTGGATTCGCCCAACACCTCGTCCAGATCGACCGGCCGGATGGTTGGCTGGTTGCGTTTGATGGCGGGTTTCCAGATCCGCGAAATGTTGAATAGCTTGGGATCTTCACCGACAGACGTGACCCACTGAAGAATAGCCTGCTCCCAGGCAAGCCGTTGGTAATAGGAGTAATCGAGCTTCTGCATCACCTCCACGATCTTTTCCGGTACGATCCGTGCAAGCTGAAGAGTGACGGAATCAATATTGACGAACGTAACGGGATATTTGTGGGATTCGTACGCTTCCAGAATTCCCTGTCCTGTCACCATGCGCACCGACGGGAGGAACGATCCGGTTTTAAAGGTAAAGACTCTCTGTCCGGTCAGTTCATTGCCAAACATGTCCTTGAGCCCCTCGAGGATGGTCATGGTATAGAGTTGTTCGGCATTGAGGGGGAGAGAGAAGTAGATGACTGCTTCGTCGTAATCGTAGTATGATTCGACGTTCATCGGGACCGGTGGATCGAAGGAGAGGTGGCGTGCGACCTCTCGCTGTGAGACCGGATTGGAGAACTTGATCTTCAGGGACTGATTTGGGGGAAAACTGGCCGGGTTAGCCACGCCTGAACAGGTGAATTCATTGTAAGTAGTGAAATTGAACGCGTAGTCTTGCAGCATCCCGAGCGGGCCCTCGGTACCCTGTGCTCCGGCTTTGATTCTGACTGTGACGAGAGACCCCTTGTTGAAGGCCTGTTTCGGAGAAAGGAGTACGCTTTGTTCCGGATGACGGACATTCGATCCCGTTGGCCGCGACGCTGTGTACGGTGGATGCGAAATGACGGAACCGGTTCGTTCTTCGACCGAAATGTATTTGCTCACGGATTGCGGGTCGACAGGCTGATTGAAAGTGACGAGAATGGCGTGGTTCAGCTCGACATATTTCTGGGTGTGGTAGGGGCTTGTTGAGAGCACGCGGGGGCGCGGGGTTTCGAACGTCCAACTGATTGCCGCTTTCAGAGTCTGGCCTGAAATGGATCTCGTTGCGGCCGGGATGGTCACCGTGTATGCCGTTGCATTGGGCAGTGGCCCGGCGGGGATGAAGGCGATCGTCATTGTACCCAGCCACCGGTAGGCTCCATTAATTCCTGGATCAATCACCAGCGGTCCCGCCGATTCGTCTTCGGGCACCTCTCTAAGCGGTACCATGGGCTGATTAAAGGTCGCGAAGATTTGTTGAGACTGATCGATCGTCATCGTCTGCCCCACGGGCGATTTCACGGCCACCTTCAGCTCCTGTTGTTGAGAGAAGGCGTGGGAGGAGACAAAGGCGATAAGAAGGAGAGATCGGACAGGATTCATTATCGGACTCCGATGTTCGAATCAGGAAATTGAGAATTGGAGAATTTGCAGAATTGGGTGTAGCGGAGTATAGAGAATACGTGGAAGAATTGCAATGAATTGGATCTGATGGAATCATAAAATAGAGAGAGGACCCTTCAGCGTCCTTTTTCGATCAGCGATATCCAGGATATCGCAACGGTGACGTGTTCCCAAGGTGGTTCTCTCCGCGTCCGAGTTTTACCAACGCATGACACTTCCGTGACAATCTGCAGTTACCCTGCATTCTCATGTCGCTTCCCCGCAAAAGAGCCCAAATCGTTGATAACGGACCACATTCGTTTCACCGCGGTTAGCTATATCAGTTAAGCGCATTTTTCAGTATACTGGATGCTGTCGGATTGCAGCGAAGGAGCTACGCATGAATCGGAATTCTGTCGAAATGGTGGCTTTCGTAAAACAAGTATGGCGTTTCCTTGAGCACCTCCGCCCCCACACAAGGCCCGGATGGTGGACGTTGAAGCGCTGGGTGGAGCTCATGTGGTCACGGGAGGCGGCGGTATGATGCGATTTGCGACGATTTCCAGGGAAAAAGTGGCGCGGTTGAAGTCCTTCTATCTGGGGGTGAACCGTGAGTAAATATGAAATCCGGGGCCGGGATCTCTACGACTCCCATCATCATAGAATTGCAACATCACGGGGCAGGACGATATTTGATGCCGAGAACAGACGAGTTGCCACGATGAACGGTGACGAGCTGTATGACACGGATGGCAGGAAAATGGCGTCCCTGCAGGGTTCCGATGTTTTCGATGCAGAGAACAGGAAGGTCGGTTCGTTTTCGAATGTCCGGGATTCCATCAAGGGAGCCGTGGAGGGGATTCTGCATGTCGCCTTTTGGTACTGCTTTGTTAGGTAGCGAGCGGCTGGGACGATTCAACTGTGACAGAGAGGACAATAATATCAGGGAATCGCGATTTGTTCATTGAGATCCTGCACCGCGATTCAGATCCCGGCACATGGATTGTTCGAAGCTGGAGGAAAGTCCTCTGGTTCAGGAAGCGAATATCCTCCAACTGGTTTATTAGCGGATCACAAGCGTTGGTGTTTGCGGAACAGATGAAACGGCAGCATGACATGACTGAGCCAGGGAGAGAGAAGGGAAAATAGTCATCATGAAGGATGGTAACCAGATGACACGATTGCGAAGAGGAAGTTCGCCCCAGGGGGAGATGACGGCAGGATCTTCTGACTGGGTGAAGGGACGGTCGGGCAGGAGGGTCTCTGCAGGTCCGGGAGAGGACTTGAAGAAATCCGGAACGCACGAGTGGGATGCGGCAGGGGAATCAGACAGTGAGAATCGGTGGCAGGACGACGGGGGAGAGAGCGGGTAGCCCGCCTGCGTCCCTGCGG
>JACQPU010000022.1 GCA_016207365.1 Ignavibacteriales bacterium
ATCTTGATGAGGGGCGAGTACACCAGCAGTAGCAGTCCGTGGTAGACGCGCTGTTCGCTGCGGTCCCATCCGGCGTGGGCTCGACCGGGCGCGTGAAGGTTGGCATGGGCGAGATCGACGCGGTGCTGAAGGGCGGCGCGCGCTGGGCGGTGGAGCAGGGCGACGGCTGGCCGGAAGACCTGGAGGTCATCGAAGCGGGCGGCGCGCTGCCGCAGGCCGATCCCGACGCGGTGAGCCAGCAGGCGAAGCAGCGAGGCCGCGGACAGATCGGCACGCTGGGCTCGGGCAACCACTTCCTTGATGAGCAGGTCGTCGACGCGATCTACGACGTTAATGCGGCGCGGGCAATGGGCCTAGAGGAACCCGGGCAGGTCGTCATCTTCATCCACTGTGGTTCTCGCGGCCTTGGCCACCAGGTCTGCACCGACTATCTCCGCACCGCAGAGCGCTCCGCCCGGGAGCACGGCATCCATCTTGTCGACCGGCAGCTGGCGTGCATGCCGTTCCAATCCCCTGAAGGGCAGCGTTACTTCGGCGCGATGTCCGCTGCGGCCAACTTCGCTTGGGCGAATCGACAGATGATCACGCATTGGGTGCGGGAGGCGTTCCGCCGCGTTTGCGGCACAGAGGGAATCAAAATAGTGTATGATGTGGTACATAATATTGCGAAGATTGAGGAACACACTGTCGATGGCGTCGCGAGGCGGGTGCTTGTTCATCGTAAAGGCGCAACCCGGGCGTTTCCGCGCCACAGGCCGGAGATACCGAAAGCGTATTATGAAGTGGGACAGCCTGTACTTATTCCGGGAAGCATGGGAACGTCGTCGTATGTTCTCGTTGGGACGGAGAAAGCCATGGAAGAGACATTCGGTTCGTCCTGTCACGGGGCAGGGAGGGCGAAGAGCCGCCACGCGGCAAAGAAGGATATAACGGCCGAGGAGCTGGTCAGAAAACTTCAGGCACGAGGGATCCACGTGCGGGGCGCGTCCAAAAGCGGATTAACGGAAGAACATCCAGAAGCGTACAAAGACGTCAGCGCCGTGGTGGAAGTGGTCCATCGCGCAGGGATTGCGAGAAAGGTGGCGCAGCTAATCCCTGTGGGAGTGATCAAAGGCTGAAGTCGGCGTCCGGGTTTGGACGAGGGCCGACATTTTTGTATATTGAAATGAGAATGAGAATCAATCCGATAAAGCAATGGAGAGTTCATGTCTGAATTGACGAAAGAGCGTATCCTGCAGTCCCTGAAGAAAATACAGGATCCCGATCTCCACAGGGATATCGTGACACTGGGATTTGTGAAGGACGTGGAGATCAAGGGGAACAATGTGAGCCTGCGTTTGGAGCTGACAACGCCTGCGTGTCCGGTAAGGGACCAGTTCAAAGCCGACAGCGAGCGGGCCATCAGGGAGGCTATTCCGGGGGTTGGGGCAATCTCGATTGAGATGAGTTCAAACGTTGTCTCTCACCTGAACGAACGCAAGGATGCGATCATTCCGGGGGTGAAAAACACCGTTGCCGTTGCCAGTGGCAAGGGTGGCGTCGGAAAATCGACAGTTGCAGTGAACCTGGCAGTTTCTCTTGCCTTCGATGGGGCTAAGGTCGGACTGGTGGACGCCGATGTGTATGGTCCCAGTGCACCCCTGATGTTCGGGATCAACGAGCGGCCCAAAATGGCCAACCAGAAACTGATTCCGCTTGAGAAATACGGCGTGCGGGTGATGTCCATTGGGTTTCTTGTCGATCCCATGCAGGCCGTGATTTGGCGCGGACCAATGGCCAGCGGCGCTGTAAAGCAGTTTCTGTCGGACGTGGATTGGGGAGAGCTGGATTATTTGATTTTTGATTTGCCGCCGGGTACCGGTGACATTCAACTGACTCTAGTACAGACAATTCCCCTCACAGGAGCAGTGATCGTTACGACGCCGCAGGATGTTGCCCTTGCCGATGCGCGGAAGGGGCTGGTGATGTTTACCAAGGTCAATGTCCCGGTCCTGGGAATTGTGGAGAACATGAGCTACTACGTGTGTGGTCATTGCGGCCATCGCGAGAATATTTTTGATTCCGGCGGCGGACAGCGAACAGCATCTGAACTTGGCGTGCCGTTTCTCGGTGAGATTCCTCTTTACACGGGTATCAGAGCGGGTGGCGACAAAGGGGTTCCGCTTGTTGCAGGAGAACCGGACTCATCCCACAGCCAGGCAATCCGCCAGATTGCTCGTCAGCTTGCCGCACAAATCAGCATTCAAAACGTGATGTCGCCCCCGATGCCCAAGGTGGAGATCTTACTCAATACATGAATGCACTTCACCGTGAATCGGTCGAAAGGACGCTTGAAAGGGTCCGGCCGTATCTTCAGGAGGATGGTGGGGATGTGGAGTTGGTACGGATTACGGACGATGGGATCGTGGAAGTCCGCCTGACCGGTTCCTGTGTTTCATGTCCCCTCTCCGTCATGACGGTGCGGGCTGGCATCGAACGGGCTCTCATGTTGGATCATGAGGAGGTTAGAAGAGTCGAGCAAGTGCGTTAAAGTTTAAACCTCATCTTTCCTTCTTCAGCTCCACTTCAACCAATTTTCCCTCCTTTAGCTGCACAATCCTCGTCGGAAATCTTCTTACGAGCTCGTAATTGTGCGTGGCCATGAGGATGGCCGTGCCGCGCATATTGATTTTCATGAGGAGCTCCATGATTTCGTTCGACGCCGCGGGATCCAGATTTCCCGTCGGCTCGTCAGCGAGGAGAAGAGGAGGCGAATTCACAATAGCCCGCGCAATGACCACCCGCTGTTGCTCTCCCCCCGAAAGCTCATGCGGCATCTGAAGTCTCTTGTGGCTCAGCCCAACATCGGCCAGTGCCAGCAAAACCCGCTTCTTTATCTCGGATCTGCGGGAGTTGGTCACATACAATGCAAACGCGACATTCTCAAAGACATCCCGATCTTCCAGAAGTTTGAAATCCTGGAAGACCACCCCGATGCGCCGGCGGAGATATGGAATCTCGCGTGTTCTTGCCTTGGACGAATCGAATCCCGCCACCGTGACGGTTCCCGAATCAGGCTTCAAGTCCATGTATAAAAGGCGGAGGAGGGAGCTTTTCCCTGCACCGGTGGGTCCGACCAAGTACACAAACTCGCCGGTTTTCAGGGAGAAGTTCACCTTATCGAGGACGAGTTGTCCATCGAACGATACGGAGACTTCCTGAAGGTCAATCATGGCGGTTACGCGAAATTGCTACAGCGAGTTTCACGGCTTCAAGCATGCTTTCGATGCGAGCCTTTCCTTTCCCTGCAATATCGTACGCCGTTCCGTGATCAGGCGACGTCCGGATAATGGCGAGTCCAGCTGAGAAATTGACCGCCTTGCCGAAAGAACTCAGTTTCAGCGGAACGAGTCCCTGGTCGTGATACATTGCCAGGACGGCGTCGTAGTCGCGGTGACGTTTGTCTCCGAAGAATCCATCGGCCGGAAAAGGGCCTTCTGCCCTGATTCCGCTTTTCTGTCCACGTTCAATCGCGGGCAGGATCGCGTCGCGTTCTTCACCGCCGATGATCCCGTTTTCGCCGGCATGCGGATTGAGACCCAGGACGGCGATACGGGGTTTTCTGATGAGAAAATCCAGCCTGAGAGATCCATCGAGAATCTCCAATTTTTCAAGAATCTTGTCCGTCGTGACACGATCCGAAATATCACGTACAGGAATGTGGATCGTGACGAGTCCAACCCGCATTTTGTCCGACACAAGCATCATGGCCACACGCGATGATCGCGAGAGCAACGTAATCATCTCGGTCTGACCCGGGAAATTGTATCCGGCAAGATGAAGGGCCTCCTTCGAAGCCGGCGCTGTTACCATTGCCTGGGCTTTGCCTGTCAGACAAAGATTTACTGCAGCCTCAATTGCGGTACCAGCCGTTTTTCCCGATACTTTTGTCGGTTTTCCATACTCAACATCGGCCCAGATTCCGTCGCCGACGTCCTGCACGGAAACGGCAGGTCCCTTGGGCAGCAATGCCGCGGCTTTCTGGAGTTGGACCTTGAGTCGGAGCTCGGACCGGACATGCTCAAAAACATTAAGAGGGCCAACGAGCATGGGCTTACAGAGGGCTTGAACGCTACGGTGAATCGCAGTCTTGAGCGCGATTTCGGGACCGATACCGTTCATGTCCCCCATCGTAATGGCAATGACAGGTTTCACAGGTTTTCCACGGCGATCAGGCGATAATCGCCGCTGCGCCTTTGGTCTTCAAAAATAAACCGGCGCTTCAGGGACACATACGTCCATACTTCGCGTGGAAATCTGTTCGGCGTCAACAGGCGGCGCGTGTCCGTCGGAGTCCCGTAGAGGATGTAGATGCGGCCCCGGTCTGTCTTATACCCGTTGGTTTCATTTCCCAGGGAATACTGGCGAATGGAGTTGTCCACCCTTCGGTAGTATTCAACCATGAGCTCGTTGTATGCGGTTGTTGTGTCAGGGTCCTTCTTGCGCCAGAATTCGAAAAAGCGCTGGATTGACCGGCTTTGCGAAAATGTCCGGAACGTCCCCATTTCTTCCTCGGAAGCGATGTGATACAGGGCATCAATGGCGAGATCCATGTTTCTGAGAGCGGCGGGCTGGTTGAGCCAGAGTACACGAAAGGTATGGTCCAAAGTTCTCTCGACGCCATCGGCTTTGAACGTCACGCTCAGGCGTGCAATGCCGGGCATGAGTTGTTCAAGGGGAAGAGGAAGGAAAACGGTTGTCCACCCATTGCTGGGGTTTGTGATGGCGTAGCGAACATCGCCGCTGGATGCGGAAAGTGTGTCGTCGACAGAAGCTGTCAGGACAGCGAGCCCAGGAATTGGAAGGAGGGAATCCCCCTTGAACTCCTGGATGCCAAGCGCGGATTGTTCAGGCTCTAGAGTGAGAGTGTATGTCGCCAAAACGCCGGAGGACGAAGATGGGAGGTGAACAGCGTACAAATGTCCGCCTCGTTCTCCAAAGTAAACGTCGGTACCGCGGTTCAGCGCAGTAAACGAGCGGTCTGCCGGCGATTTTGGGTGTTCCACAAATACCGGAGCAGAAACGTCGAAACCGGTCAGCGGCGATCGTGTGGTGACCTTTTGTGTCCTATTTGTGAACGAGCGTTCAGACTGTCGGTCTTCGACATTCAAAAACACCGTGTAGGTGCCAGGAGGAATGGCGAATGAAACCGATCCCTGAACATCAGCAGTGGAATCCTGTTCTTGGGGAATCCGTGTTTTTCGCAGCCGGATTGTGCGCAGATGACGTGCCACTGATACATCGTCGTTGTTCAGAAGCTCAATCAACATTTCGCCCCGGGCCAGAAAATCATCCGGACGGATCGATTCAATGTTGCGCAGCACGACGAAGAAATCCTCACGAATGCGGTAGTGGATGTTGACGATTCCACCGGTGGTGTCTGGGGAGAAAAACGGAATTGCCTCAAACGAAATTGTGGAGAGACGCTGGGCCGGTGGCGTTGGGCGCTGCCGCTCGGTCTGGGCACCAGCCTGACGCGCTGGAAGCAGGCATAACACAACGACGCTACTGCAGATTGAGATCGTGAAGAATCGTCGAATTTTGATCACCGATGATTTTCCCCGGATTTAGGATGAAATGAGGATCGAACGTCTCTTTGACGGTTCTGAAGAGGCCGTAGACTTCCGGGCCATAGAGTCGTTCGAGAAATGGCGTGCGAACGAAACCGTCCCCGTGCTCGCCCGAAAGCGTTCCGCCCAGAGCAATAGCCAGATCATAGACGTCCGATGCAATCGCGTCCACAATCCTGTATTGCCTCGGGTCGGTCAAATCAACAAAAGCCGCACAATGGATGTTCCCCGTTGCCGCATGGCCGTATAAGCTGAATCGGATGCCGTTCCGGTCAAGAAGTTCCTTTAGTCCCTTGACGTATTTCGGGAGGTGCTTGACCGGGACGCATACGTCTTCAATGAACGACGTTTTGTTCTGGAATTTCTCGGAATTGATGGCTTTGCTCGCTTCCTGCCTTAAGCGCCAGAAGGCTTCCTGTTCGGATGGACGTGTTAGTGGAAGGTATTGTACCGCAGGGATAAGCGCGGCCGACTTTCCCAAATGGATGATCGATTTCTGCAGATCTTCCAGCACCATTCCCTCGAATTCGACATAGAGCATCACGGAGGCATCAACAGTCAGGAGACGATCTACCGCAGCATCGAAACTCGCGGCCAACGTAAAGTACGTGCGATCGAGAATCTCGACCGCTGCCGGAGCAAGATCAAGGGCAGACATCGTGGCCTCGACCGCCTGATCGTACGTTTTCAGATACAGCAGGGCTCCAAGGCGCATGGGCGGAATTGGGGCAATGGCAAGATCGGCCTCAACCACGACAGCAAGCGTGCCCTCTGATCCAACGATCAATTTTCGGAAATCCGTGAATGCGGACGCGACGGCATCCTTAAGGTTATATCCGGAGGAATTCTTGGGAACATTCGGAAACGCCCGGCGGATGAGTTCCTTCTTGCTCTGTAGAGGCGCGGAGAGGGTCTGAACAATTCTGGCGTGAAACGGGCTGATTGCCGGATCCACTGGTTCCTCTGGTTTTCGTATGAGCGTCTGTTCACCATTCGACAGTACGACGGTCAGGGAACGGACATGGTCCTTCATGGCGCCGTGGCGAACGCCGTGGGCTCCGGCGGCATTTGTGCCGATCATTCCTCCGATCGTACACTGACTTGTGCTTGCAGGATCAATGGGGAAGAACTTTCCCTGAGGTTTCAGCGCAGCGTTAAGAGAGTCCAGCACGACTCCGGGTTGCACAGTGACGCCATCGTCCGAGATGTTCAGAATTCTTGTCATATACTTCGTGAAGTCGAGAATCAGACCCATTCCGATGGCCTGCCCCGCAAGCCCTGTTGCCGCCCCACGGGGTATGAGAGGGATCTCGTGGTTGTAACAGTAACGTACGACTTCGACGACATCTCCACTATGTTTTGGCTGGACAAGACCAAGGGGTGAGACGGAGTACCAGCATCGATCGCTCGCGTACTGGGCAAGGACTGCCTTGTCAAAAAAACATCGTTCCCCCACGATTGAGCGGATTTCACGTTCCAGGGTTGTGGAGAATGTCGCCATGTTATTGCCAGTGGGAAAGGAATTCGACCAGCAGGCGGACCCCTACTCCGGAGGCGCCGCGCTGCGTGTAGTCGCCATTCTCTTCCAGCATCGCCGTCCCTGCAATATCGAGATGAACCCAGGGGTAATTCCCTATGAATCTCTTCAGAAACCACGCTGCGGTAATTGCCCCGGCCCAACGTCCTCCAATGTTCTTGACGTCTGCAACATCGCTCTTGATGAGCTTCTCGTACTCATCGAAGAGAGGGAGCTGCCACACGCGTTCATGCGTCTTTTCACCGGCTTCGCGGAGCCGCTTCATCAGCCCCTCATCCGTACCCATCATGCCGGTAGCGTAATGACCGAGCGCAACCACGCACGCGCCAGTGAGCGTTGCAAGATCGATCACTGCCGCGGGTTTGAACCGTTCGGCATACCCAAGCGCGTCGGCAAGGATAAGCCGCCCCTCCGCATCTGTGTTATCGACCTCCGACGTCTTCCCATTGTAATGGCGAAGAATGTCGCCCGGCCTGAGCGATTGACCGCTGGGCATGTTCTCAACGGCCGGGATCAGTCCCACGACGTGCACAGGAAGCCGGAGTCTTGCGACGGCCTCCAAAGTGGCAATGACCGCTGCGGCGCCTGACATGTCCATTTTCATTTCAGCCATATTGGCTGACGGCTTGATGGAAATACCACCTGTATCGAACGTGACGCCCTTTCCGACCAGCACCAGCGTCTTTCCCTTCTTTCCGTATTCCAAGACAATGAATTTTGGCGGTCGGGCACTCCCTTGGGACACGCCGATTACTCCACCCATGCCAAGACGCCGGATTGTGGCTTTGTCGTGCACGGTTACCTTGAAACCGAAGCGTTTGCCGGAGTCAACAGCGGCTTTTGCCAGGGTTTCCGGATAGATCTCGTTCCCTGGGGCGTTTGCGAGGTTTCGTGCAAAGATTGCTGCTTCGGCGATGATGACGGCGCGTTGAACCGCGCGGGAGCCCAGCGTTCCCCATTTGCGGTCTTCAGTGACAAACGTTAGTTTTTCAGGACTCCTGCTGTTCTCATTC
>JACQPU010000023.1 GCA_016207365.1 Ignavibacteriales bacterium
GGATAAGGTTCCGCTTTTCCCGCCACAATTTTTTTTGTGCAATTAAGGCGGGATCCCGTACAGCGGGACTGGAATCCCGCTTGCAAGAAACTTGGGGCGTAGCCAAGCGGTAAGGCAACGGCCTTTGGAGCCGTCACTCGGAGGTTCGAATCCTCCCGCCCCAGCAGGAATCAGAAAGCGGAATCCCCGCCTGCCCGTGAGATCGCACAAGGCGGGCAGGCTGGGAAGCGGGACAACGGCCTTGGGGTTTTCTGCACCCCTGGATCAGATTTCCGATTCTCGATGTGAGGCCCTTGCCTCCGCCGGGAACATTCGAATACACAAGCGCATGAGCACTCTTAAGATCTTTTCCGGACGCTCGAATCAGACCCTGGCCAGGGGTATATCCAAGGCAGCGGACGTCGAACTTGGCGAGGTAGAGATCAGGAATTTCAGCGACGGGGAAATCTGGGTAAAGTATGCCGACAACATCCGCGGCGACGATGTCTTCATCATCCAGCCGACTCAGCCGCCTGCAGAGAACCTGTTTGAGCTGTTGATTCTGATCGATGCCGCACGCCGCGCTTCAGCGCGCAGAGTGACGGCAGTGATTCCCTATTTCGGCTATGCCCGTCAGGATCGCAAGGATCAACCGAGAGTCTCGGTCACGGCAAAACTCGTTGCGAACCTGATTACAGCAGCGGGGGCCGACCGCGTCATCACGATGGACCTCCATGCGCCGCAGATCCAGGGCTTCTTTGACATTCCGGTTGATCACTTGTACTCGTCAGCGATTTTTACGGAGCTTTTTCGGAAGAAGAAGATTCCGAGCCTGGCGGTTGCCTCGCCGGACGTAGGGGGAATCAAGATGGCACGATCCTACGCGAAGCGGCTCGAGGCTGACCTGATTCTGATCGACAAGCGCCGGCCAAAGCAAAATGAAGCCGAAGTCATGAACATCATCGGAAACGTCGCGGGAAGGAACATTCTGATTGTTGATGACCTGATTGATACAGCAGGAACCTTCTGCAATGCGGCTCAGGCTCTGAAGGAGCATGGGGCACTGGACATTTACGGCGCGTGCACACATCCGATTCTTTCCGGAAATGCAGTGGAACGCATCAACGCGGCTCCGGTGAAAAGCGTTGTTGTCACAGATTCCATTCGCGTGCAGCCGGACAGCGGAAAAATTGAGATTCGAACGGCGGCAAAACTGTTTGCTGAAGCAATTCTGCGAACTCACAACAATCAATCCATCAGCTCCCTGTTTGACATTGACAAAGGATAGTCTGAACCGAGAGGAGAGGTTTTATGTCTGAAATTACCATTCATGCCGAGGTGCGGAAGACTGTCGGAAGAAAACTCAACGTACTCAGGGCCGAGGGAAAAGTGCCGGGTATTTACTACGGCCATGGCCAGGCAAACATCCCATTGGTCCTGCCCGAACTTTCTCTGAAACCGCTGTACAAGACGTCGGCCACACACGTGATTAATCTGAAACTCGACGACGGATCATCGCACGTGTGCATCCTGCGCGACATCCAGTTTGATCCCCTGAGCGACCGCCCGATTCATTTTGATCTCTTTGGCCTGAATGCCGACGAGGATTTGACGATCGATGTCCCGGTCATTCTGAAAGGAACACCGCAGGGCGTCAAGGATGGCGGAACGCTCCAGCATGTAATTCACAGGCTTCGGGTAAGTTGTTTGCCGAAGTTTATCCCTGACCATATCGAGATCAACGTCGAGAGTTTGAAGATCAATACATCCGTGCATGTGAGGGACTTGGTGATTCCGAACGTGAGGATCCTCGAAAACGAGACGAGCACCGTAGCGGCCGTCGTGCCACCGACAATCCTCAAGGAACCTGAGCCCGGTGTACCCGCAGCTGCAGAGGCGCCAGCTGAACCCGAGGTTATTGCCCGGGGCAAGAAACCGGAAGAGGGCGCCGAGCTTGAGGCAGTGGAGGGCGTCAAGGAGAAGAAAGAGGAGAAGAAGAAGGAATAACGGCTTTCTATGGTGTGGTGTGTTGGTCTGGGGAATCCAGGTGAAGAATATGCGGGTTCGCGGCACAACCTCGGATTCGAGATTGTCGACAGGGTTGCCCGTCTGATCGGCACACAGTTTCAGTCCGGAACCGGGGAATACCGGATTGCACGGGGTTCTTTCAAAAACCGGGGAATAGGTCTCGTAAAGCCGCTGACCTACATGAATAACAGCGGCGAGGCCGTTCTCGACATCCTGGAGCGGTACAGCGTTCCGCTTGACCAACTCCTGATTCTCTGCGACGACTTTCAACTTCCGCTCGGACGGATTCGCTTGCGTCCGGGAGGGAGCGATGGTGGGCACAATGGATTGTATTCCATTCTTTACCACCTAAAGTCGAGTTCATTCCCACGTCTTCGCTGTGGTATTGCTTCACCGACGATGCCAGCAGATAAAACACTGATGGCAGCGTTTGTTCTGGCGCCGTTTGCGCGCGACGAACGGCCAATTGTCGATGAAATGGTTGCGCGTGCAAGTGAGGCGACACTGGTATTTTCCGTTGAAGGCCTCCAAAAGGCCATGAATCTCTATAACACCGACATCACGACCCCATAGGAACAACCTGCATGGAGCAGTTTCTTCAGTGGATACCCTGGCTCGGCGGCGCCGGCCTTTTGGTCGCCTTTGCAATCTATTCGAGCATCAAGCGCCTCCCCGATGGTAATGAACGAATGCGCGGCATTGCATCGCAGATCCATATCGGAGCGATGGCGTTTTTGAGGCGGGAATATGTCGTGCTGGCCGTTTTCATCATTATTGTGTTCACTCTTCTTGCAAATTTTCTGAGTATACAAACAGCCCTCGCATATGTCAGCGGAGCTCTCTGTTCCGTCGCAGCTGGATTCTTCGGCATGAGCGCCGCCACGCGCGCCAATGTGCGAACCGCGGAGGCAGCCCGGTCATCAGGACAAGGCAAGGCCCTCCTCACCGCGTTTGACGGCGGGGCGGTCATGGGTGTCAGTGTTGCGAGCCTCGGCCTCATCGGCGTAGGCATCTTTTTTCTCCTGTTCGGCAACCCTGCAGAGGCAAGCATCATTAACGGTTTTGCGATGGGGGCATCTTCCATTGCACTCTTTGCGCGCGTCGGCGGCGGAATTTATACAAAGGCAGCCGACGTCGGGGCTGACCTCGTCGGAAAGGTCGAAGCTGGGATCCCCGAAGATGATCCCAGAAATCCTGGTGTCATTGCGGACAACGTCGGTGACAATGTGGGCGATGTCGCAGGCATGGGGGCGGATATCTTTGAGTCCTATGTGGGCGCAATCATCGCAACGATCGCCATTGGTGCAACCCTCCTTCCACAAGGTCTTGTGAAACTCAAGGCCGTTACGGAGGTTCCCGACGAAACAATCAAGGGAATACTGATGGCTCTGCCGCTGGTCCTTGCCGGGATTGGTCTCCTGGCGTCATTCATCGGCATCGGCTCAATGCGCATTCTCAAACACTACTCCCCCGCCGCCGCTCTTCGCTATTCCACGTTTATCGCAGCCGCGGTGTTTCTTGGCGGAGGGCTCTGGATCATCAGAACATATGATGTGAGCAACAGCGTGTTTTGGGCTGTTTTTTTCGGTACGATTGGCGGAATCCTTATCGGCCTGATCACTGAGTTCTATACTTCCGGCCCGCCCATCAGGCGTATCGGACTGGCGAGCAAGACAGGAGCAGCGACAAACATTATTCAGGGACTTGCTGTGGGTCTCGAGTCCACTGCTCTCCCCGTCCTCGCAATCTGCCTTGCAATTTTTGTCTCGAATGATGTTGCAGGACTCTATGGGATAGGCATCGCGGCCGTGGGCATGCTGGCGACGGTCGGAATCACGATGTCCGTCGACGCCTACGGACCTATTGCAGATAACGCTGGCGGAATTTCCGAAATGTCCGGACTTGGGCCAGACGTTCGCAAGATCACCGACAGCCTGGATGCATTGGGCAACACCACAGCGGCAATCGGAAAAGGATTCGCCATCGGCTCGGCTGCCCTTACCGCCCTCGCGCTTTTCGCCGCCTTCTCGCAGGCCGTGGACGCAAGCCTTCTCAAACGCGGAATGAGCCCGCTGCAGATCATCATTACAGATCCTTTTGTTGTCATAGGAATGTTCATTGGAGGCGTTCTGCCATTTTTTATTGCAGCCCTCACAATGACGTCAGTGGGTCGAGCGGCGGGAAGAATGGTCGACGAGATCCGTCGTCAATTTCGCGAGATTCCCGGATTGCTCGAAGGTAAGCCCGGTGTAAAACCCGATGCCGCGCGCTGTGTCGATATCTCTACAAGGGCTGCTCTCAAGGAAATGA
>JACQPU010000225.1 GCA_016207365.1 Ignavibacteriales bacterium
CGCCCTCGAGAAGATCCACGAGATTAACCTTGTATCCGTTGCGCTCGCACCACCGGGTATACATGCGCATGAGCATTTGCGCCCAATCCTGGGATTCGGTTCCTCCGGCTCCCGAATGAATTGTCATAATTGCATTCCGGTCATCATCCTCCCCGCTCAACATGTTGCGGAACTCCAGGGACGATATATTCTCCTCGAGCTTTTTGAGGTCGCGTGTAATTTCTTCGATCACATCCTTTTCATTGCTCTCTTCAGCCAGGTCGATCAACGTTCCCGTATCCTGAGCCAGGGCGACCAGTTTGTTCCACTCCTCAACCCATTCTTTTCGCACATTAATTTCCCGGATGACCTTTTGAGCTGCCACCGTGTCGTTCCAGAAATCGCCTGAGCTTGCGCGTTGCTCCAGTTCCGCGAGCTCGGCCTTCTTGCGGTCGATATCAAGATAGGCCTTCAGGGAATCCAGTCGGACCAGCTGTTCCTTTAAGTGATCTCTCAGATCTTCAAACATGTCAGATTTTCACCCCTTCAGGGATATCAATTTCCATTCGTAACAGGGCTGCCGCCAATGTTTTCCCCTGTGCGTCATTCTTCAGCGATTTCGTCCCGCCGCCTCCAAGCGCGCCGTGCAGCAGAAAGTTCAGAGCCCAAAGATTCGGCAGTTCGTATCGTTCGACAGGCCCAACGATCATGCCGCGGAAGTACTCCTGTACCCTTTCCACCGTCACTTGCTGCTCAATCACCGAATAGTATTCTTCCTTCCGTGCGATCAGGCCGATGTTTGCTGTATCTCCTTTATCGCCTGAGCGACCGTGGCAAATACGGAGGAGCTGCACTTTCATAACACCCTCAGGACCACTTCGGGTTTCACCGCGCTCTTTGCTATCAGCGCCGGCCAGTAGGAAATCACTTCGCTCGGATGTGGCCTCCCGCCAGCAAAGCCTGTAACGGAAGGCGGACCCGTCAGAATCAGCGGTGCCAACTCCTTGCCGAACCGTTCGACCGCATCTTTATCCTGGCTTCTTACACCGACGCGTAAAACGACCTCGTTTGGATCATGCGCTGGCGGGGCAAGCGGACCATGCGAGGAATTCACCCCCAGGTATTCCGTGCGAATTTCTTCGAATTCGAGACCCAAATCGTTTAACCGCGTTCTCAGAATGTCATCTGCCATCCGCGCTTTTTCCAGCGCCTCGGGCCAGGAATAGGTCAGGGTTCCAAACGAAGTGTATCCATCAAGATACGACATCGACACTTTGTAGAATTCTGTCGCAGGTTTTCCCTTCACACCTGTCATTCTGACCCGATTCGGTCCCTCTTGAACAAGGCGAATCGTTGTAAAGTCCGCGACGCAATCCGGCGTGATGTATTCCTGCGGGTTTCCTATTTCGTACAAAAGTTGCTCCTTGACCGTCTCCAGAGTCACCATCCCCCCCAATGTCTCGTGTTTTGTCAGAACGATATCTCCATCAGGATACGCTTCCGCAATCGGAAACCCAATGTGAGCCAAATTCGGCACCGATTTCCAATCGGCCATGAAGTTTCCTCCCGAGGCCTGTCCACCACATTCCAAAATATGGCCCGCAACCGTCCCTGCGGCGAGCTTGTCCCAATCATCGTCCTTCCATCCGAACTCGTACATCATCGGCGCCAGGGTCAGTCCCGTGTCGGTTGTGCGTCCCGTAATGATAATCTGGGCGCCCTGACGCAATGCTTCCACAATTGGCGCTGCGCCGAAATAAGCATTTGCGCTCTGGAGGCGGTTGCGCACGGAGGACAACGATTCTCCGGTCTCCATGTTTCTGAGCGAATGTCCTGCCGCACTAAGTTCGTCAATGCTTCCAAGCAGATCATCACCAAGCACTACGCCGATCCTGAGCGAACGCAGGCCCAGGGATCTGGCAACTTCGATAATGGCATCGCTGCACGACAGCGGATTCACCCCGCCGCCATTCGTGATAATCCTGATATTCTTCTCCACGCAATCGGGGAGAATATCGCGCATGAGTGTCACAAGATCTTTTGCATATCCCGCCCTGGCATCCTTGTTTTTTTGCTTTTGCATGATCGACATCGTTACTTCGGCGAGATAGTCCATGACAAGGTAATCAATGGGACCCCCGCTTACTTGCGCCCGCGGAGCAGTCAGAAGATCACCCCAGAATCCCTGTCCCGATGCTATGCGAATACTCGACCTCATGATTTCCCAATGCGTAGGTGCAATTCCTGAAGTTGGCGGCTGTCAACAGAAGATGGAGCGTCATCCATCAGTGAAACGCCGCTCGCGGTCTTTGGAAACGCTATGACGTCCCGGATCGATCGCTGCTGCGCGACGAGCATCAGAATCCTGTCAAAACCGAAGGCAATGCCTCCATGCGGCGGTGCGCCATACCGAAACGCTTCGAGGAGAAAGCCGAATTTCTGTTTTGCTTCTTCAGGACCGATGCCCAATAGCTCAAAGAGCTTGCTTTGGAGGGCGCTGTCGTGAATACGAATGCTTCCGCCCGCCACCTCTCTGCCATTAAGGACAAGGTCATAAGCCCTCGCTCTGGCGGTTTCAGGAGAACGATCCAACAACGGTACGTCCTCAGCGCGCGGCGACGTAAAAGGATGATGAACAGCAACAAACCGTTTTTCCTCCTCACTGAATTCGAGGAGCGGAAAATCGGTGACCCACAGGAAATTCCAGTCAGCATTGCTGAC
>JACQPU010000017.1 GCA_016207365.1 Ignavibacteriales bacterium
GAGTTGAATCTCTCGAGAGACACGCTCATAGAATTTCTGAATAAGAAGGGCTATGAAGTCAAGAGTCACATGAGCTCGGTCACGCCCGACATGCTCTCGGCCGTCATGTCGCACTTCAAGAAAGAGAAGGATGTCGCCGAGCGACATCAGCGAAAGCTGCGCGACTTCCGGACGTCACGGAAGAAAGAACCCGCTGAACCGGAGAAGAAGGCGAGGCATGTTGAAACGGAAACACCGGTAGCAGAAGGGCCTCCGCCGGCCCCACGGGTTGCAGAAGCACCGGCGGCCGTTGAGGAGGCGGTGGAGCCTGCAGAGACGGTCGTTGAAGCAGAGGGTGAAGAAGCAATGCCGGAACAAGTTGCGCGGACTGAGGAAGGAGAGGCGGTACCGTCTCCAGCCGCATCCGTCGAAGAAAAGGTAACCCGGCCGGCGCGCGGTCGGCAGAAGAAGGAAGTCGAGTCTCCGCTTGCTGCAGCCGTTGCTCGTGGATCGAAGGGCCTTACGATCAAAGGCCGTATGGAGCTCGTTGCCGCAAAGCCTGCAGAGAAAGAGGCGGAGGATGAGGACAAGAAAAAGAAAAAGAAGAAGAAGAAAAAGATCCGGGATGACGTGAAGAGGGGCAAGGAGGTCGTTCCGGCCGAAACCGATGAGGTCAAAACACGGAAACGCAAGAAACTTCGGCACGCAGAGGTCAGCGAAGAAGAGGTCGAGAAGGCAATTCGGGCAACCCTTTCTGACATGAGCGAGGAGCCGGTCAGTCTGCGCGCAGCATACCGTAAGCGGAAAAAGCAGGAGCGGCAAGAAGAGGAAGCGAGGATTCTGGAGGAACGCGAAAAAGAGCGCACGCGCGTACGCGTCACGGAATTCGTTACTGTTGGAGAGCTTGCCAACCTCATGCGCGTGCCTGTGGCAGAAGTGATCCAGAAGTGCATGTCTCTGGGAATGATGGTTTCCATTAACCAGAGAATGGACAAGGACACGATTACCCTGGTAGCGGATGAATTCGGTCTCCAGGTCGATTTTGAGCACGAGTTTGCAACGGAGGAGCTCGAGGAGACCGGTGACGATCCGTCAACGTTGGTGCCGCGACCTCCCGTAGTAACAATCATGGGCCATGTCGACCATGGTAAAACGTCGCTTCTTGACCATATCCGCAATGCAAACGTCGTCGCCGGAGAAGCAGGGGGGATCACCCAGCATATCGGGGCGTATGAAGTCACGCTTCCCGACGGAAAGCAAATAACCTTCCTGGACACCCCCGGACATGAAGCTTTTACAGCCATGCGGGCACGCGGGGCGCAGGCCACGGACATTGTCGTCCTGGTCGTCGCAGCTGACGACAGCGTCATGCCGCAAACCGTCGAAGCGATTAACCATGCACAGGCGGCAAGCGTTCCCATCGTCATTGCTATCAACAAGATCGACAAAGCAGAAGCAAATGCGGATCGCATCAAACAACAGCTTTCGGAAAAGGGAGTGCTGGTTGAGGAGTGGGGAGGCAAATACCAGGCCGTCGAACTTTCGGCCCGAACGGGGAAGAATGTTGATCAGCTTCTCGAGCGGATCCTGTTGGAAGCAGAGGTGCTTGACCTTAAGGCAAATCCATCGCGACCCGCACGAGGTGTGGTAATCGAAGCTGAGCTGGACAAAGGCAAGGGCATCGTTGCAACAGTCCTTGTTCAGAAGGGGACACTTCGTATTGGCGATTCCTTTATTGCAGGAATTTGGAGCGGCCGCGTGCGCGCAATGTTCGATGAAAGGGGAAACCGGGTTGAGGTTGCCAAACCCTCGCAACCCGTACAGGTTATCGGCTTTGACGGCATCCCGCAATCTGGAGATCAATTTGTCGTCATGGAAGATGAGCGGAAGAGCAGAGATATCAGCCTCAAGCGTCAGCAATTGAAGCGAGAGCAGGATTTCCGCCAACGCAGGATGATTACGCTTGACGATATCTCCAAGCAAATCAGAGAAGGTCAAGTGAAAGACCTTCCTGTGATCGTGAAAGGAGACGTGGACGGTTCAGTCGAGGCGCTTTCTGACTCGCTCATGAGACTCTCAACACCGGAAGTCAAGGTGTTGGTCATTCACAAGGGAGTTGGAGGTATCTCGGAATCGGATGTCCTCCTTGCCGCCGCATCGAATGCTGTCATCGTCGGTTTCCATGTACGTCCGAATCTCAATGCACGTAAACTGGCCGAACAGGAAAATGTCGATATTCGCCTCTATAATATTATCTACGACGCGATTAACGAGGTAAAGAGTGCTCTTGAGGGCATGCTCACTCCATCGATTTCCGAGGAAGTCCTCGCCACGGTCGACGTTCGGGAGGTTTTCAAGATTTCCAAGGTCGGTACGATCGCCGGTTGCTACGTCAGAGACGGTCGACTGACCCGCAACAGCAAGGTACGCTTGATCCGCGACGGTCTCGTGGTGTTTGAGGGCGGCCTCGCATCGCTCAAACGATTCAAGGACGATGTTCGGGAAGTCGAACAAGGATTCGAATGCGGCATGGGTCTCGAAGGGTTTAATGACATCAAAGTGGGAGATGTCATCGAGGCATTCCGCATGGTCGAAACAAAAAGGAAGCTGTAAACGATGTCTGTTCGGTCAGAAAAAGTCGCCTCCCTGATCAAGGAAGAAGTAAGCACACTTGTACAGCGGAATTTCAGCATGGAGGAATTTGGTTTTCTGACCGTGACCGAGGTACGGGTAAGTCCGGACCTCCGGAACGCCAAAGTGTACATCAGCATTTTTGGGGACGCAGCCCGCAAGGAAAAAACACTTTCCATGCTTGAAGCACAGAAAGGATTTATTCGATCGTCGCTCGGTCGTGTGGTCAGGTTGAAATTCACCCCAACGCTGACGTTTCTGTTGGATGAAACGCTCGATCGTGCGATGAAAATCGAACAGATTCTCAACGATCTTCACAAAAAAGACGGGCGGGATCAAGCATGACACTCGCTAAGGGCAAGCCTTTCAAGCCCGATTGGAACGGGAAAGGGGAGATTTTGCTGGTTGACAAACCGGAGGAGTGGACTTCCTTTGACGTTGTGAAGAAGGTCCGTTCTCTATTCCGCATTGGCAAGATCGGCCATGCTGGAACTCTCGACCCGAAGGCCACAGGGTTGCTGATTCTTTGCACCGGACCGAGGACGAAGTCCGTCACGCGGTTCATGGAGCTCGAAAAAGTATACTTGGGTACGATGGAGCTTGGAATTTCGACGGCAAGTTTCGACATGGAAACGCCAATCCTTGCACGTCGCAGCATTGAAGGTGTTTCAGAAGAGTTGTTACGGTCCGTAATGGCCAGATTTACCGGAAAGCAACTTCAGGTGCCACCCATGTATTCGGCGGCAAAATTCGGGGGAAAACCGTTGTACAAGTTCGCACGTCGGGGGCGGACCGTCGAACGCGCAACGAAGGAAATCAGCGTCGACCTGTTTGACCTTGTGGCCTTTGATCCACCGAGGGTGCAGTTCGCAGTCCGGTGTTCAAAGGGCACGTATATTCGTTCGCTCGTTCACGATGTCGGTACGGAACTCGGATGCGGTGCGGTTCTGACCGCGCTGCGCAGGACCCGGATTGGCTCGTATGATGTGCGAGATGCCTGGACTGTGGACGAACTGATTACACTAAAAGGGCGGCCGGCAGCGGCTTAGAATCGTATGCTTGTCGCACGCCACCTTCGTGAGGTTGAATTCGACCGGAATTCCGTCGTTAGCGTCGGATCGTTCGATGGTGTTCATCGGGCCCATCAGGAGGTCATTCACACCGTCGCCGCCAGGGCCCATGAGCGGGGCGGAAGGAGCGTGATTGTCACCTTCGATCCTCATCCAAAACAGGTTCTTGCCCCGCATAAGGATGAAATCAGGTTGCTCTCAACGCTGGAAGAACGCATTGACATGTGTGCCGATCTCCAGGTTTCACTCGTGTATGTCATTGAGTTCACATACGAGTTTTCGCGGAGGAGCTTTCGCGAATTCTATGATCAAATAATCGTAAAGGGCATCGGTGTAAGCGAGGTGATCGAGGGATATGATCACCATTTTGGTCGCGACAGGGAAGGAAGCATTCAGGAACTCGTGCAGATGGGCAAGGAGTTCGATTTTTCTCTTATTGCGATGAAGCCTGTGACGGTTGGCGACGAAGTCGTGAGCAGCTCGGCGATCAGAAAGCATCTTCACGCGGGAAACGTACACAGAGCGGCAGAGCTTCTCGGCCGGCCCTACCAGATTCGGGGAACTGTCCGAAGAGGAGATGGACGCGGGAGGTCACTTGGATATCCCACGGCAAACCTTGAGCTGACGGATCCTGCAAAACTCATTCCTGCCGATGGGGTCTATGTCACATCGGTACGCTGGGGCGATGCTGCATATTACGGAATGGCCAACATCGGACGGCGCCCAACGTTCACAAACCATGGGGAGCGAGCCGTCGAGGTACACCTGCTTGGATTTGATGGAAGCCTGTATGGCGGGCACCTGGAGGTCCATTTCCTGCACAGGCTGAGGGATGAAGCGAAATTCGATTCAACATCAGCGCTTGTTCGGCAAATGGATGCGGACAAGGCCGAAACTGTGGCTTTCGTCAACGACTACGAAAAAGTGCTCCGGGCTTCATCTGGGGGAACCGCGACCATGCACCATTAACGTTGTTACTTAAAGGAGTTGCAATGCCGGTACCAAAGGAACAAAAGCAACAGATCATCAGCAAATACGGCAAATCGCCCCAGGACACGGGGACGCCCGAAGTGCAAATCGCCATTCTGACTGCGCACATCAACGCTCTCAGTCCGCATTTTAACCAGCACACAAGGGATCACCACAACAGACTTGGTCTTTTGAAACTGGTCGGAAAACGCCGGCGGCTTTTGGATTATCTGATGAAAAAGGACATCGAACGGTACAGAAAGATTATCCAGGAACTGGATATCAGAAAGTAACCGGATCATTCATGCGGGAGCGTGTACCAGAAAGAGGAAGACAATGATACTGACAAAACAGATTCAGATGGGTGGAAAGACTTTTACGCTGGAGACCGGGCGCTTTGCGAAGCAAGCCCACGGTGCGGCCATGGTGCGATATGCGGATACGATGGTCCTGGCGACCGTCGTCAGCGCGTCGGAGGTGAAGGAAGGTCAGGATTTTTTTCCACTCCAGGTGGAATTTCGCGAAAAAACAGCCGCAGCAGGTAAAATCCCTGGCGGCTTTTTTAAACGGGAGGGGAGGCCGACAGAAAAAGAGATTCTTTCCGCTCGCCTCATCGACCGGCCTATCCGGCCGATGTTCCCCAAGAATTACTTTAACGAAACACAAATGATGGTGACCGTCTATTCGTCGGACCAGCAGCATGATGGTGACGTCCTGGGCGCATGCGCGGCGTCTGCTGCCCTTGTGATTTCTGACATCCCGTTCGACGGGCCGATTGCCGAGGTGCGTGTGGGACGTCTGAACGGAACGCTCCTCGTCAATCCCACATTTGCCGAACTTGAGGCGGGAGATCTCGATATCACGGTTGCGGGAACAGAGGACTCGATCGTTATGGTCGAGGGTGAGTCGTTGGAAGTACCCGAGGCCGATATTCTGGATGCGCTCCGATTCGCCCATGAACATGTCAAGGCCCTCTGCAGGGTCCAGAAAGAGCTTGCAGAATCTCTGAACGTTGTGAAACGACCGGTGAAAGAGGCTCAGTATCCCGACGGACTGGTCGAAGCCGTGCGATCATTCGCTTCAGCCCGTCTGAAGGAGCTGGGCAGGACGGTGTTGTCAAAAGAAGAGCGCGCGCAGAAAACTGGCGCCGTGTACGAAGAGGCGCAGGCATCGCTTGCGGCGCAATTCCCGGAATGTGAGAACCTGATTTCGGATCTCATCCATGACCACGAGGGGGAGGCGATGCGTTCGACGATCCTGGAAGAATCCCTGCGTCTTGACGGAAGGCGGCTTCGCGATATCCGGCCAATCACCTGTGAAGTCGGCGTGCTTCCGCGCACCCATGGATCAGCACTCTTTACACGGGGAGAGACTCAGAGCCTGACCACTGCAACGCTCGGAACAAAAACCGATGAACAGATTTTGGACGGTCTCCTTCCGGAAACCACGAAACGGTTCATGTTACACTACAATTTTCCGCCGTTCAGTGTTGGGGAAATCGGGCGCCTTGGTTCAACAAGCCGGCGAGAAATAGGGCATGGCAATCTGGCGGAGCGGGCATTGAAAAATCTCATCCCCCAGGAAGAGGAGTTTCCGTACACCATCCGTATCGTGTCCGATATCCTCGAATCGAATGGTTCGTCGTCGATGGCCACGGTTTGCGCGGGTACACTGGCGTTGTTTGATGCTGGCGTTCCCCTGAAAAAACCCGTTGCGGGTATCGCCATGGGTTTAGTGAAAGAGGGTGACCGGGTCGCCGTGCTGAGCGATATTCTCGGAAACGAAGATCACCTGGGTGACATGGATTTCAAAGTCGCCGGAACGGCCGACGGTGTTACGGCTATGCAGATGGACATCAAGATC
>JACQPU010000018.1 GCA_016207365.1 Ignavibacteriales bacterium
ATCCTCGATATCTTGAGCGATCCGAACATTGCCTATATTCTGTTTATGCTTGGTGTCTACGGGTTGCTTTTCGAGCTCTATAATCCCGGTTCAATTCTTCCCGGCGTCGTCGGCGTGATCAGCCTTATCCTTGCCTTCTACTCCCTGCATACCCTTCCCGTGAACTATGCAGGCCTCGCTCTGATCCTTTTTGCCATTATTCTCTTCCTCGCGGAAATCAAGGTGACAAGTTACGGAATGCTCAGCGTGGGGGGAGTTATTTCTCTGCTCCTCGGCTCCATGATGCTCATCCGCTCCGAGTCGGCTCTTGAGTTTCTTGAAATTTCCTGGAGTGTCATCATCTCCGTTGTGGCTCTGACCGTGATCTTTTTCACGTTTGTCATCGGCTACGGCATCCGCTCCCTCCGCACGAAACCTGTAAGTGGTGCAGAAGGAATGATCGGAGAGGGTGGAGAAGCCCTGACCGATCTTCCCAGAACCGGTACGGGCACGGTTCGTGTTCACGGAGAACTCTGGAATGCCCGGGCTTCGACTGACGCAATTCCCAAAGGTTCCCGCGTGCGGATTGTGCGAATGGAAAATCTCACTCTGATCGTCGAACGCGACGATCCACATTAACCAGGAGACCAGCCATGCAGAACATACCCCTGATCACCGTTATCGTCGCTATTGCGTTATTCATGATTCTCATCAGCTCCATTCGTATCCTCCGGGAATACGAACGGGGCGTCATCTTTAGGTTCGGCCGGCTCGCAAGAGCGTTTCTGAATCTCGGCGGCACAGGAAATGGCCCTGGACTGGTCATTCTCATCCCGTTCATTGATCGTATGGTGACCGTCAGTCTACGAACCATCGTCATGGACGTTCCATCCCAGGATGTCATCACCAAAGATAATGTCTCGCTGAAGGTCAACGCCGTCGTGTATTTCAGGGTCGTGAATCCGGAAAAAGCCATCATCGAAGTGGAAAACTATCTCTTTGCCACATCACAGCTCTCCCAGACCACGCTCCGGAGCGTCCTGGGCCAGTCGGAACTCGACGACCTCCTGGCCGAACGCGACAAAATCAATCTTCAACTGCAACGGATCATTGATCACCAAACAGAACCTTGGGGAATCAAGGTATCAAACGTCGAAGTCAAGCATATCGATCTTCCCCAGGAAATGCAGAGGGCCATGGCAAAGCAGGCGGAAGCCGAACGCGAGCGACGGTCGAAGGTCATTGCCGCCGAGGGCGAATTCCAGGCCTCTCAGCGACTTTCAGATGCGGCAAAGGTCCTGAGCGAACAACCGAGCGCTCTCACCCTGCGTTACCTTCAGACTCTGAGGGAAATCGCAACAGAAAACAATTCAACAACCATTTTTCCCATTCCTATCGATTTCCTTAAACCCTTCCTCCTGCAGCAATCGGAGCAGAAAAAATAATAGCTCCGCATGAATGTTCTCCTGCACGGTCACAGTCCCGCAACCCACACCGTAGCAGCACAGCAGCTGGACGATTCGCACATCCGCCTCTACAAACGGATTGACGGTCAGATCGTGCAGGAGGACGTTGAATTTTTTCCCTTCCTTTTTCTCTCCAATCCAGCGTATCTGGCAACCTACGACCGCAAGCACTGGATGAAGCAACTTGCCGGCGGCAATTTCTTCCGGTTCCTTGCAGTGTTCACACGATGGACGGACCTTTGGGAGGCCGTTCGGATCATTATCGAAAGCGAGCGTACTGCCACGGGCCGCCGCATCGATGGATACGCAGACGCCGAATCCATGCATGTTCGTCCCGATCCAATAACCCAATATCTCATGCAATCGGGCACAACATTGTTCAAAGGAATGGTGTTTGACGATGTGCGACGCCTTCAGCTCAGCGTTCTTTCCTCCCCTCCTGCCCATCCCCGCGCTCCGCGTAAAGCCGACGAAAGCATCCTTGCGGTTGCCGTTGCCGACACCACGGGGTGGGAACTTGTTCTGGACACAAAGAAACTCGATGAGGCTTCATTACTCGTAGAGCTCGATCGCGTGATTCGCGAACGCGACCCTGATGTGATCGAGGGGCATCGGCTGCTGGAACACGATATGCCGCTTCTTCTGCGACGATTCGCCTATTACGAAACGCCGTGCACGATCGGCCGTGACGGCCGTGAGCCGAGGGCAGCTCAGAGCCGTTGGGGAAGTCAGGAGATTGAGCAAGACTTCACCGTTATCGATGTGGCCGGGCGCCACTTGATCGATACGCATCTCCTCGCCGAAATGCATGATTTTTCCCGTCGTTCCTTTGAATCCATGGACCTTGCTACTCTTGGTGCTCAGTTCGCGACCGGTCAGACCCGACGAATCCGGCCTTCCATCCGTCCTGATCAACTGTGGCATCAAGAGCCAAAAGAGGCACACGCACTTCTGCTTCAGAACGTCCGTGATATTCGTGCGCTTGCGAATAACCTGGCTGTGAGCAGTTTCTATTTAACACAGATGGTCCCGTTGTCCTATGGTGTTGTTGCACGGACAGGTTCTGCTGCAAAAATTGAATCGCTCCTTCTGCGTGAATACCTTCGCCAGAAACACTCCATCCCGAAACCCTCCCAGGGATCCCAAACCACCGGCGGATATGCTGAAGTGTTCATGACCGGTGTGTTCGAACGAGTCGTTCTTGCAGATGTTGAATCGTTGTATCCATCCATTATTCTCCATCGCGACATTCGCCCCGAAACCGATGAGCTCGCTATTTTCCCGGCCCTTCTCAAGGACCTTGTCGCCATGCGTCTTGGAGCGAAACGGTCCATGAGTGCGAGTGAGAATCCGGCCGAACGCGCCCGGCTTGACGCACTGCAGTCATCCTTTAAGATCCTCATCAATTCTTTCTACGGTTATCTTGCCTACTCGCGGGGTTTGTTCAACGATTTTGCCCGGGCAGACGAAATCACAAAGACGGGGCAGGAATTACTGCGAAGCATTCTCAAGCAAATAGAGCTTCATAATGGCCAGATTCTGGAGGTCGACACCGACGGTGTGTTTTTTGTGCCTCCGGACAACGTGGCGGACGAGGAAACCGAGGGCTCATTGGTGCAAAGGATCTCAGAATCGCTCCCTGAGGGCATCCAACTTGTCCCAGCCGGTCGGTACCAAAAGATGTTGAGCTACAAGAAGAAAAACTACGCTTTGGTGGGTTATGATGGGACCCTCACGATACGCGGCAGCGCGCTCATTTCGCGAAGCATGGAGCGCTATCTCCGGCGCTTTCTTCGGCTTGCGGTTTCCAACCTTCTCGATCAGAACATCGCCGGCCTCCATACACTCTACGCTACATTCTATTCGGACATCGCAAATCACCGTTGGGAAGCGCTGGATTTTTGTCGGACGGAAACAATTCACGACCCCTTCGCGGTGTACGAAAGGGAAATCGGAGAAGGAAAACGGAACCCCGCCGCCGCATACGAGGTGGCACGTCGAGCCGGTCGATTAATCAAGCCGGGAGATAGGATTTCGTACTACGTGACGGGGACAGCGACCGGCATCAGAGTTTCCGAAAACAGCCGCCCGGCCGAGGAATGGGATCCAAACTTTCCCGACGAGAATACGGCGTACTACTTAAGCAGGCTGGCAGAAACGGCGGACAAATTTGAAATATTCTTCATTCCGGAAGACTTCCGTAAAATCTTTACAGTTGATGACTTATTCGGGTTCGACCCCGCCGGTATTAAGATCATGGCCCGTCGAACTGTGCCCGAATCGGGCGCCTCTGCCTCAACTGACCAGCAGGAATCTGAAGAATTCGGGATCTGGATTGACCGATCATAAGCCTGCTTGCTTTTTTCTAGGTCGAGTTGTATACTATGGCTGCAATTCAAACGCACCGTTTTTGTTTCATCAAGAGTTGTTAAGCAGTACCAGCCTCGGGGCGTGGAGTACGGCACGCAGGGCAAGCCCAAGGGACTTGTACCTCGCTGAACAATGAATCCCGCTACAGCGGGATTGTTCTGAGAGACAAGATCCGGTGTACATGTTCAACCAATAAGGGAAGTATCCTTATGGAACAGGGTACCGTTAAATGGTTCAACAATGCCAAATGATACGGCTTCATCAAGCGCAGCACCGGTGAAGACGTGTTCGTGCACTATAAGTCGATCTCCGGCGAGGGATACAAGACCCTCAACGAGGGTGACAATGTGCAGTTTGAAGTTGAACAAGGTCCCAAGGGCTTGCAGGCCGTGAAGGTCTCCAAAGTCTGAACAGTTGCTTTCCCAAAAGCAAAAATCCCGTCTGAACGGCTCAGACGGGATTTTTTTTGCGCGAACGTTCCAATCCCCCTAGGCTCCGGCCGTCACTTCCTTGCGGTGTTCCTTCGCCCACTTCTGAACATAGGCCACAATTTCCACGGTGGATGCGCCCGGTGTGAACAGTTCCCCAACACCCATGCGTTTGAGTTCCCCGATGTCCTTGTCCGGAATAATACCTCCGCCAAACAGCAAGACGTCCTCCAGTCCTTTCTCTTTCATAAGGGAAAGAATCCTTGGAAAGATGGTCATGTGCGCGCCGCTGAGGAGACTGATTCCAATTGCATCCACGTCTTCCTGGAGAGCGGCTTCTAC